>WRKN01000067.1 GCA_009778055.1 Synergistaceae bacterium | reverse complement strand
ATGCTTTATAAAAACTGGTGGCGGCAACTGGAGTCGAACCAGTGACACCGCGGGTATGAACCGCGTGCTCTAGCCATCTGAGCTATGCCGCCTTTTCATATTTTGATTTTCAATATTGGTTGCGGGGGCAGGATTTGAACCTGCGACCTTCGGGTTATGAGCCCGACGAGCTTCCTAGCTGCTCCACCCCGCGACGTCGGAACACTGCCAATTAAAGGCAGAACTAATTATGCCACGTCTTTTTGCTTTTGTCTACCACTGCCGCCAAAAGTTAACCGGAGAAATGATGCAGCGCGCGTATCATTTTCCCGCGCTTGTCGTAGAGGCTCCGCTCCAAACCGGCGACATACAGGTGGGGATTGAGCAGGCGCTTGTGTTCGGAATCGAGGGCCGCCAGGTTTTTGCGCGCGGCCTCCGCTATCTCGGCCAGAGACCTGGACTCGTGTCCGCCCGTGAGGACGCCTGCGCTCATTACGCGGGTCATCGGTTTATAAAAAGCCGTGCCCTTGCCAAAGGTTTTCAAAACGCCGCTTTTCATATTCACTGACTCCATATCCCGTTCCAGGCGTCCGCGCGACGGGAGTTTTTTACCTTCTTTACCCGCTTTACCCGCCTCCCCCGCCTCGGCTATCACGTCGCCCACGAAGCGCTCCGCGCACGGAGAGAGCAGCCGGATAACCTCGGTCGCGCCGGGTATGGTCGTTTTAGCCGGATCCTCGGATACCTTGATGCGGCTTTCCCCCGAGGTGACCTTGAGCTTGTAAACTCCTCCCAGAGCGGTTTCCGGCACGACGAGTTTCGTGCCCACGCCGAACACGTCTATCGGCGCCTTTTGAACCGTCAGCAGGTCGGCTATGATGTACTCGTCCAGGTCGCCGGAAACGACTATTTTTGTTTCATAGAACCCGGCCGCGTCTAAAATTTCCCGGGCGGCTTTGCTGAAGTACGCGAGGTCGCCGGAGTCCAGCCGTACGCCCTCCAAAGGAACGCCGGTGGATTTGCTGGCCTTTATAGCGTTCGTCACGCCTTCCAGCGCGTCGTAACTGTCCACCAGCAGCGTGGCGTTGTTGGGATTATGGATAAGCCAAGCCTCGAAGGCCGCAAGTTCGCTGTCATAGTGCATAACGAAGGAATGAGCGTGGGTGCCGGCCGCTTTGAGGCCGTATTTGCGAGCGGCGTCCACGTTGGAAGTAACCATGAACCCGCCAACTGCCGCCGATCTGGTAGAGAGCAGGCCGCCGCGGTCGTTGGAGCGCCTCAGGCCAAATTCCATCACTCCCTTGCCCCGCGAAGCCTCCATAATGCGGCTGGCTTTCGTTGCGATGAGAGAGGCGGAATTGATACCGTTCAAAAACGCGCTTTCGACCACGCTGCACTGCCAGGCGGGGCCTGTCACGCGGACAAAGGGCTCGTTGGGGAAAATAAGTTCGCCTTCGGGAAAGGCGTCTATGGTAAGTTCAAGCGAGGCGGAGCCGAGCATGTCCAAAAAAGGCTCGTGGAATACGGGAACCCCATTGGCGCGTTGGGCGCGCAGGTACCCGACGCTGTCTTCGTCGTACCCCCAGCCGCGCAGCCACGACAACACAGGACCAAGGCCGGCCGCCACAATGTAGGCTCCTCCGAACGGTTTTTTTCGGACAAACATTTCGAAGGTCTCGTCCTTATCGCCCTCCCCGTCCAGGAACAGGCTCTGAGCCATGGTCAGGTGATAAAAATCGCACCAGAAAGCGTTGTCCGCAGCTATTGTCATAACGATAAAAGACGGTGGACAGCGGCGAGCGGTCTGCGGGCGGTTAAAAGTCGCGTTTTACCGCCCGCGGACCATTTCTCGTCACCCACCGCCTATTCTTCCTCTTCTTCCTGTTTATGGGCCGCGATAACCTTTTTGGTGATGTCGGCCGGAACCTCTTCGTAATGGGAGTGGATCATCGAGAAATTCCCCTGGCCGGAGGTCATGGAGCGCAGGATGATGGCATAGCGGAACATCTCCGCCAGAGGAGCCTGAGCCTTGACGACCTGCAGGCGCCCGCGCGCTTCCATACCCATAACGCGGCCGCGCCGTCCGTTAAAGTCGCCCATGACGTCTCCCATGTACTGATCCGGCACTATGACCTCCACGTTCATTATCGGCTCCAGCAGCACCGGCATGGCGTCCATTATTCCCTTTTTGAACGAAAGGCGCGTGGCCAGCTTGAACGACATTTCAGAGCTGTCAACGTCGTGGTACGAGCCGAAGAAAAGCTCCGCCTTGAAATCCACGACCGGGAAACCGGCCAGAGGGCCCTTCTTCATGTACTCGCGCAGGCCTTTTTCGACGGCCGGGATGTAGTTATTGGGTATGGCGCCGCCCACTATCTTATCTACGAACTCGAACCCGGCCCCGCGCTCCAATGGGAAGTAGCGTATGCTGACGTCGCCGTACTGCCCGCGGCCGCCGCTTTGCTTTTTGTGCTTGCCCTGGGCCTCGGACGTCTTCTTTATCGTCTCGCGGTAGGGGACCTGCGGCGTCTTGGTGTCCAGCTCGACTCCGTATCTCTCCTTCATCTTGGCCAGGACTATGTCGATGTGCATGTCACCCATGCCGGACAGGACGTTGTCGTTGGTCTCCGAGTTTTTCTCGAACGTGAGGCTGCGGTCTTCCTCCAGCGTCTTGGATATGGCGTTGCCCAGCTTATCCTCGTCCGCGCGGGACTTGGCGACGACGGCCACGCTGTAAACCGGCGGCGGGAACTCGATATGCGGGAATACGTACGAGGCCCCTCCCTTCACCGCCAGAGTATGCCCCACTTTGGTGCTCTGCAGTTTAGGTATAGCCAGTATGTCGCCGGCCACTATTTCTTTTACGTCTCTGCCTTCCTTGCCTGTCATGAACTTGAACGTGCTGATGCGCTCATCCTCGCTCTTCTTGACGTTATATACGGAACTCCCGTCGGACGACATTTTCCCGGAGTAGACCCTGATGAACGACAACTTGCCAACGTACGGGTCCACCATGATCTTGAAGCAAAGGGCGGAGAACGGGGATGAAACGTCGGGCGCGACCTCGACAAGCGAGTCTCCCTTTTCGGCCTTGACCGCCCCGCGATCCACCGGCGACGGGAAGTAATCCACGATGAAGTTCAGAAGCTGATGAACCCCCGCGTTGGCCGTGGCCGATCCGGTAAGAACCGGCATTATGCGCCTCCCCGCTATGGCGGCCCGGATGGTTCTCGTCAGATCCGCGTCACTGACGGCCTCTCCGTCCAGGTAGCGCTCCATGAGCGCGTCGTCCATTTCCACGGCGGCCTCCGTCAGGGCTTCTTTGGCTGCCGCCGCCGCGTCCGCCATGTCCGCCGGCACGTCGCCTTCCGTGAACTTGCCGCTTCCGTCCAGCGTGTATGTGTACGCCTTACCCTTCAACACGTCCACCACGCCCTTGAAGGACGCCGCCGCGCCGATGGGAAGAAACACGGGAAGCGCGTTCGGCGAGAACTGCCCTTTTATGTCTTCCAGCACCTTGGCAAAGTCCGCGTTTTCGCGATCCATTTTGGAAATATAAAACACCACCGGAGCGTTGTTCTCGACCGTGTATTCCCAGGCCCTGCCGGTCTGGACTTCCACCCCGTCAACCGCGCTGACCAGCAGCAGCGTTGTGTCGGCGACGCGTATCGACGCGCTCATTTCACTGGTGAAGTCCGCGAAGCCGGGGGCGTCCAGCGCGAAAACAGTTTTGCCTCCCCGCTCCATCGTCAGGAGCGACGCTCCTATGGATATCTGGCGTTTTTGTTCCTCGATGCTGAAGTCGCTGACCGTATTGCCCGACTCCGCCTTTCCCATACGGGAAATCTGACCGTTGCAGAAAAGCATGGCCTCGGCCAGCGCGGTTTTTCCGGCTCCGCCGTGCGCGGCCAGCGCAAAACTCCTGGTGTTCTCAGGCTGACGTGATCCCATTCCAAAATCCTCCTAGTTTAAATTCAACGCGTATTTAACGCAGATTCAACGCAGATTCAATAATTTTTGATACCTCATCCGGGCGGGCCTGTCCCCTTGTCTCCTTCATGACAAGCCCCTGTAAAAATTTTATTTTTTTGCCTTTTGTATTTTTGTCCAGTTTGTCGGATTTGATTTCCTCAACCACGTCGGGGTTGGCCGCCAGCGTCGCGCGTACCAGTTCCCCCAGGGCGTCCGCGCCGACCTCTCCCTCCGCCGCGCCGCTTTTTTTCAAGGCCTCGTCAACCGTCAAACCATCCAGCATTGCCTCAAATACTCTTTTTGCAAGAGTGGTGGACAGCCTGCCATCGTCAATGCGGCAAATCAACTCGGCAAGAGAGGCCGGTTTTACCGTGAGTTCATCAGCGCCGCAGCGCTTTTCGTTAACGACGCGCAGGACTTCCGTCCTCACCCAGTTTCCCGCCCTGGCTGGGTTTGCTCCGGCATCGACGCAGCCCTCAAAATACCTCGCCACGTCGATGGAGTCCGTCAAAACCGCCGCGTCCGCCTCGGAAAGCCCCATGTCCTCAACGTAGCGCGCAGTCTTTTCGTTCGGCATCTCCGGCAGAGAAGCGCGAGCCTCCTCCACCCAATCCGGCGTGACGACCAGAGGGGGAAGGTCAGGCTCCATCATGAATTTACGGGCGGACGCCTTAACGCGCGAGGCGGTTGTAACCCCCTTGGCGTCGTTCCAGTGACGGGTTTCCGGCAGCACTTCGCCGCCGTCCTCCATTATTTTCCTCTGGCGTTTGATCTCGTACTCTATCGCCCGCTCGAGCGCGCGGAACGAGTTCATGTTCTTGACCTCGACTTTGCGGCCCCATCGGCCGTCAGCGCATTTCATGGACACGTTGGCGTCGAAGCGCATCATTCCTTTTTCCAGGTCCACATCCGACGCCCCGGCGTAACGGACGCGCCGCCGCAGCGCGGTGACGTACTCCACCGCCTCGCGGGCCGAGGAAACGTCAGGCTCCGAAACTATCTCCGCGAGCGGCAGCCCGGCGCGGTTGTAGTCCACATAGGACGCGTCGGCCCCTTCCAGCCGCCCATCGGACGCGCTGTGAAGCAGCTTGCCCACGTCCTCCTCAATATGCAGGCAGTGGATTCGTATTTTCTTGGGATTTCCGGCGTCGTCCTTGATTTCCAGCCAGCCGTTTACCGCTATGGGCATGTCGCACCCGGAGGTCTGGAACCCCTTAGGCAGGTCGGGATAGTAGTACGCCTTGCGGGAAAAAAACGTGACCGGCTGCACCGCGCAGTTCAAGGCCATGCCGGCCAGCATACCCTGATGCACGACCGCCCTGTTCAGAACGGGAAGCGAACCGGGAAGCCCCATGCAGACGGGACATATGCGGGAGTTTGGCTCGTCGCCCGAATAATCGGCCGGACAGGCGCAGAACATCTTGGATTTCGTCTTCAACTGTATATGGATTTCAATGCCTATCACCGGCGTAAAGTCGGACATTTTCAACATGTTTGACATGTTCGTCATCTCCTCTGGAGAAAATACGCGATTTTAGGAGCGCCTGAAATTTTTTCGACTTCAAGCCCAATGTCCAGCAATTCCCCGTCGCTCCAACGCGGCCCGATAATCTGCAAGCCCGCCGGTAAAGAAAAAGCCGGCAGCCCCGCAACGTTCGCCGTCAGGGTGTACAGATTCAGCTCCCCTATTTTGCCCGACAAAGACGGGGTCACGGGCTGGAGTATACAATCTATCCTATCAGCGTCAAAGGTTTTATAAAACTCCTCCGCTATCAGAGTGCGTACGCGCGTCGCCGCAACGTAATACTTCTCGTAACAGTCCGGTTCCGAGAGATATGTTCCCACGATGATCCTCGACTTCACGCCCCCGTCGAACCCCTCGGAGCGCGTGGTTTCAAACATTTCCCGCAACCCTGCCGCCTCGGCGGCGCGGCCGCAGCGCACCCCGTCGAAACGGGCGAAGTTCGTATACGCCTCCGATGCCGCAATCGTGTAGTAACACGCCGCCGCGTAACGGGCGACCGTCGGCAGCGAAACCTCGATAACTTCGCTCCCCGATTCCTCGAAAAGGCGTATTGTCCGCTTCATTGCGTCGGCGGTAATTTGATCCAGGGTAGGGGAAAAATCCATAAATTCTTTTACGAGGGCTATTCGTCTTCCCTTGAGCGTGTTTGTTCGCCTGGCAAAAATTTCGTTTTTGGAAACGCTTGTGGAGTCCTTTGGGTCGTGACGCGCCAGCACGCGCATAACCAGCTCCATGTCCTCCACGCTGCGAGTAAACGGCCCTATCTGATCGAGGGAGGAACCGTACGAAATCATCCCATAGCGGCTGACCAGCCCGTAAGTGGGCTTCAGCCCATAGATGCCGCAGTAGGAGGCAGGCAGACGGATGGAACCGCCCGTGTCGCTCCCCAGGGAGAACGGCACGTATCCTGCGGCGACCGCCGCCGCGCTGCCGTCGGAGACTCCCGTGGCGAGCTCGTCCATGCTTCCCTTGCCCAGAAGCACCGCCCCCTGGTCGGCCAGAAGGCTCCACGCGGTTGCGTCGTAAGGGGGAACCCAATCGCCCAGGATGCGGCTTCCCGCAGCCGTTCGGATACCGTTTGCGCATATATTGTCTTTGATAACCACCGGAACCCCGGCCAAAAGTCCAGGGTCTTCGCCTTTCGCGACCTTTTCGTCGACTCGCTTCGCCTGAATTCTACCGGCTTCGGCCGTGACGGCCGCAAGGGCCGACAGCCTGTCTTCGCAGTCCGTTGCTGTTCTGAGGCATTCCTCGAAGACCTCGGCGGCGGAGAATTTTTTTTCGCGCACTCCGGCGGCGATTTCGCGCGCGCCCATTGACCGGAACCGCATCCCTCACTCCTCCATAATGCGCGGAACTTTGAAAAAAGCTCCCGCGTCCGCCGCGCAGCGGGCAGCCAATATGTCCGGCGCCTGGGCAAACGGTTCGGGCTTGTCTTCGCGCAAAGGACATTCCCGGGATTCGGCGAAACGAAACGGTTCGACGTTTTTCAAATCAAGTTCCTTGAACCTGCCCGCCATTTCGAGAAAGTTGTTTATGTAACTCACAGCGCCTTCGAGTTCCGCGTTTGTCAAGGACAGCCTCGCTTCATACGCAATGGCCCGCACGTCGTCGCCGTTTAACTTCATACCCCGCACTTCCTTTCGAGAGAGGCTCCTTCGGAACGTACAATAAAAAGAATTATATAACATTATAAGCAACAGGGGACGCTCGTATGCGCGTCCCCTGCTCTTCCTAACGCCTGCGCGCTGCCACCCACGCTAACGCCGATATTCCAATAATATTCACGCCAGCGTTGCACCCGCCGCTTGATTGCCGGTCGTGTCCACCGTTTTTGAAATAAGTCTCCGGCGGCCCGATAAAAGAGGTCCGCACGGGATTAGCCGCGGGGTCGCTGCCGCCGGCGTGCTGCGGGCCGATAAAGACGTCGGTCACCAGCTTATCGCCTATATCAGTCCTTTCAGTCGCTTCCGTGCCGACAAGAATCTTCTGCAGCGTAAGTCCATCGTCCACCATGTAGATACGCAGAGTGTACAGCCCCGCCTCGGAGACCTCGTGCTTGGACACGCACACGCCGGGCGTACTCAGCGTGAGGGTTCGAACTGCGGTCATCACGCCGGTGGTCCAGTAAACGTTGTCGTTGGCTATCGCGAATCCGGGCAGCTTCGTGTCTACTATCCGCACCTCGTCACCGCCGAATGAAACGCCGTATCTGAGCTTGTCTGCATCATTATCCCCGTGGCTCAGGGGGTTTGTGGGGGCCCACTGGGTAACTATGTTTACAGCGCCCGGCGTGCTGATGTAAACCAGGTATTCAACATAGGGGGAGTCGCCCCCCGGCTTGCGCGCCACGCCGCTGGTGTTGGCGGGGTGAACCTTGATGGACGACATCTCGCGCCCGTAATCGGGCAAAACCGTCCACCTCGCGCCGTTCCCGCCGGCCCCACCAGAAACGGATTTAGAGAAGTTCTTGGACAGGATGGACACGTAGCCGTCGGTTTCGATGTACGTTTTCTCAGGCAGCCGCGCCAGAAGGCCGCTGTCGAACGCGTTCGCCGTCACGTTCACGACAACTTCGGCATCGGCGCCCTCGATGGTTATATTTCCCGTTACCTTCCCTCTGTGCGGGACTTTTTCCCAGTCGATGCCGACTTCGATTCTGTCCATTTTGTCAACCGTCCCCGAGGTCTTGCCGAGCGTTATCCAGGGCGCGGAGGCCGCCGCGCTGTAGGTAAAGGCGGCAAGCCCGGCGTTGCCCACGTCTATATAGCGAGTCTCGTCGCCATAGCTCGTGAACGGGTGCAGATCGATTCCGCCGGATCTCGCGCTGGGGATCTCGGGGATCCCCGGCGTTATCCAGGGCTGCGGCATAACCACCATCACCGAACCCTCGGGCGCGTCGCCAAACAAAACCCTCCCCGGCGCGAAATCACCCGTTAGAGACAACTGCTCCGTCCTGTGGTTCCACGTGGTCGTGCCGAGGTAGTATATATTCCGAACCGCGTCTTTCGGGTATGGTATCTTGGTGGGGTGGGGGAAATAGCCTAAGTATTTGCCGCCGGCTATTTCGTCGCTCCATTTGACGTGCATATAGTGTGTGTCGAATTTAAGGCACTCTTCCGCTTTATCCGCGTGGTCGTTGGCGGCGGTCAGCCCAAGCTCCGCGTAGAGCTTGCTCTTCTGCAGGTTTACCATAAGCTCCCACGCGTTGCTCGAAATCTCAACCGGGTAAAGCACGGTTCCGTAATAAGCGTCTTTTTGATAGTCCGGGATACTCGCAAAAATCTCCTTCGCCCTCTTCGCAAGCCCTTTGTAGCGGGCAAGCAACCTATCCGCCTCGTCGAAATACGTAGCGCTGAAGTTGTGGTACAGGACGTTTTCCGGCCTCCTTATATTGTTGATCTGCGCGCTGCCTAACAGAATGTCGGCGATGTCACCCGCAAACTCCTCGCCGAACTGCTTCGCCGCGAAGTCCCTGTAGGCTTTTTTCGGCCCGTCCAGCCCGCCCCACTTATCAACGTCGTAAGCGAGCTTGAACCAGTAATCTATGGGCAGCTCGTTGAACTTCAAATCGCCGACGTTGACCATCCAAACCCTGTCCACGCCGTAGTCGTACGCCATCATCATCTGCTCGCGCATCTTTTCCAGCGGCATGATGTTGACCCACCGGTACGAGCGGGGGTCGCCGTGGTAATCGAAATGGTAGTACATGCCGAAGCCGCCGTGAGCATACCTCTCGTTCCGCTTTTTCTGCGTGGGCAGCGTGCGCAGATGCCCGTGGTTGTCGTCGCAGAACATCAGGGTAACGTCCAGGGGAACTTCCACACCCTGGTAATAAAATTTCTCCACTTCCTTGTACAGGGCCAGTATCTTGGGGATGTCGGTGACGTCTCTACCGTCTCCCGTGTATTCAAGCGCTTCCTGTAATATAGCGTACTGGTCGTCTATGACCTCCTGCAGGAATTCAGCGTTTTCCTGATCTGTCGCGTCCGGGGCGATTGCGGTGTCCTCGAGGCCGCGCATCCCGATTGTGAAAACATTTTCCAATTTTACGCGTTCCCGGACGTTTTTCGTCCAAAATCCACGCATTTTCTCCTTGTTTGTCCTGTAATTCCAGTCACCTTGATTGCTCCAGACCCACTCCTTGTCGGACGAGCCCATGAACTCCTGGTGGGTGGTACCCATCACTATGCCGTAGGCGTTGGCGAGTTCCGCGTTTTCGGGATCGTCTGTCCAGAAGGCGTTGTTCCACATAGCCGGCCACAGGTAGTTGCCGTAGTTGCGCAGGATCAGGTCGAACACGCGGGTGTAGTATTCGTGGTCGAAGCCGATTGACGCGATAGGGTTTTTAAGAACAATATTCGATCCAGTCGGTTTGGATGTCCTCAGCCAGTTTGTCGTGCTGGCCTCGTCGTTGATGAAAATGCCTCGGTATTTGACCGATGGCTCGCCCTGCACGATCGTCTCCCCGGACAGAATGAGTTCTTTTTGGCGAATGGGCTTGCTGTCCGCGAAGAACCCGTAAGGCGAAACGCCTATCGTCTCGGAGATTTTATAGATGCCGAAAATTGTCCCGCGCTTGTCGCTGCCCGCGATGACAAGTCCTCTGGAAACGACGCCGGGCACGGGATCGTCTACTGCCGCGATGGTATAGGACTCCCATTTGCCCTTGATTCTCGATACGTCCAGTTTCCCTGACTTGATCAGATCGTCTATGACGGGGCTGTCGCCGATACTGCCCGCAATCACCGCGAAGGATGAAAGCTCCGCCGCGTTTTCCTTCCTCGCGGGTTTTACGCCTGTCACCGCTTCAACGTCCCCCGCGAGATTGTTCGCGGCGTGAGAGATACCTATATGGTTCCCGGAGTCTTTGACAGTATCCACATAGATGTCCGCCGCCCCATTCTGCGCTGCCAACGGAAAGCCGGCGGCAAGCGCGGGCTTTCCGCCGCCGCATACCACAAACGCGCTCGCGAGCAGTATCGGAGCGAGCAGAAGCACAAGAAGCCTGAACCGCGTTCTTTTCATTACAACGTCCCCCTTAAAAAATTTTTAGGAACCGACGACTGTCTAAGCTACACCGGATTATACACTCTAATCTTGCGCCCGTACCGGGTGCTCCGCAAAAAAACAGGGCGTTTCCGCCCTGTGAGAATGGTTAATAATAAACAACGCTACGCATCCTCATTGAAGAAGTTCCTTATACAGCGCCAGGGTTTCTTTAGCGCAGCGATCCCAAGAGAAAAGGCTGCGCCTTCGCCGTCCCGATTCTATCATGTTTGTTCTGAGCTCGCCGTCGAACGCGACCTTTTTGAGTTGGTCCGCCAGGTTTTCAGCGGACGCCGGGTTGAATAAGAGCGCCGCGTCGCCGGCCACTTCAGGAATGGAACTCGTATCGCCCGCTATGACCGGGCAATCGCAGCTCATCGCCTCCAAAACGGGAATTCCAAACCCCTCGTAAAGAGAAGGAAAGACAAGGGCCGCGGCATTTTTGTACAAAGCCGCCAACATGTCATCGCCTCCTTCAAAGCGCGCTACCCTATCGGCAATGCCCAGTTCGGCAAACCGTTTTTTTTCTGTATCGGAAAAAGCCGTTCCGCCAAAGCAGACAATTCCAAAATCCTTTTTTAGAGAGGAAGATAAGCTGAAGGCTTCGAGCAGACATCCGAAATTTTTATATTTATGCCTCGGCCCGACAAATAAAAAATACGGATAGGCAGGTAAAGGTTTATCTAACGTTGAAAAAGAAGACAGGTCGTTATATCCGTGATAAATGGTCTTGACAAGGCATTTCGGTTTGAGTTCATAAAAATTTAAAAGGTCATTTTTTGTCGACTCCGAGACGCAGATAAGGGCGTCCGCTCTCTCAAAGGCTTCTCGCTTCAGCTCAGGAGTTTTGTCGCTCTTTGTGAACAAAAGAGGATATCGCTCGTGCGTGAAATCGTGAACGGTAAAAACAACCTTGGAATGTGCGGTACTGGAAAAATTGTAATACGTGGGATGGTAAACGCTTCCCGCTCCGCCCTCAGGGGACGCGAACTTTGCCTGAAAAAATCTCCACATTATGTCGTTGGCAAATTTTACTGCGCGTCCCGTATA
>WRKN01000066.1 GCA_009778055.1 Synergistaceae bacterium | reverse complement strand
AGGAATTACGACGACGACGAGGGTTATGAACGCGCTCATGAGCGCCGGAATGCGGCGCTGGAGGCGTGGGACGGCGTCGAACGCCGTTTCGCCGAGCGCGCCGCCGCCATTGACGGAACTATCGTTTCCCGCGGCGATGACGACGAACCCAGTTTTTATCTCTTGGGCGGGGTATTGGTGGCCGGCGGCGAATTGACGGACGCGGTGCGCACCTCCGACAGTTGGGGGCGGCCCGCCGTTTCGATATCCTTCAACAGCGAAGGAGCCAGGGCGTTCGCCGAAGCCACCGGACGGCTCGTCGGCAAACAACTGGCCATAGTTCTTGACGGGGTGACCATTTCGGCGCCCGTCGTCAACAGCCACATCAGAGACGGCAGCGCGCAGATCACCGGACGGTTCAACGTCGACGAAGCGGCCCGCTTCGCGATTATGCTTAGGGCAGGCGCTCTGCCTGTCGCCGTCGAGATAGCCGAAAACCGATCCGTGGGCCCCAGCCTCGGCGCGGACTCCATACGCCAGGGTATTCAGGCGGGCATTGCCGGCACGATAGCGGTCTTAATCTTCATGCTGGCCTATTACCGCTTCAACGGCCTCGCGGCGGACATCGCCCTGATGGTAACGGTGCTTCTGGTGTTCGCGGGGCTTATAGCTTTCAACGCCACTTTGACGCTTCCGGGCATAGCCGGCATTATCCTTACCATAGGCATGGCCGTTGACGGAAACGTCCTGATAAACGAGCGCATCAAAGAGGAGCTGAAGGCGGGAAAAACGCCCCTCGCGGCCCTTGACGCCGGCTTTTCCAGAGCGTTTGTCACAATTATGGACTCCAACATCACGTCTTTGATAGCGGCGGTCGTCCTGTTCTTCTTTGGAATCGGCTCTGTCCGCGGGTTTGGCGTCACTTTGTCCATCGGCCTTGTGGCCGGCGTCTTTTCCAACGTGGTTGTGACGCGCGCCTTTTTGCAGATTTTCATGAAACAGCGGCAATACGCCCTGAAGCAAAGTTAAGGGGGACGAGGGCGATGAATATTCGCGCGAACTTCGATTTTATGAAATGGCGCGGCCACGCGATAATTTTGAGTGTGGCTCTGTGCGTCCTGAGCTTGGGGCTTGTAACGTTCAGGGGCTTGAATTTTGGTATCGACTTTACGGGCGGTAACGTCGTGCAGGTCGAATTCGACAACCGTCCCGACGTCGGGGAGGTGCGGGAAGTGGTCGCCGCCGTTGTCGCCAGGGAGGCCATGATTCAGGATTTCGGCGACAGGGGAACCATCATAAGAACCAACGAAGACACCGACGAGAGCCGTCAGCAGCTCATAAACGTCCTCACGGATCGTTATCCCGACGTTAAAGTGCTGGGTTACGAACAAGTCGGGCCCGTTGTAGGCCGGGAGCTTCGCAATCAGACCTTCATAGGTCTGGCGGCCGCTCTTGTCGGCATACTGATATACATAACAGTGCGCTTTCAGTTCCGTTTCGCCGTGATAAGCGTGGTTCCGCTGGTGCACGACGCTTTACTGACCCTGGGGGTTTTCAGCCTGATGTGGATGGAGATTTCCTCCTCCTTCATCGCGGCCATCCTGACTATCGTGGGGTACTCTCTCAACAACACGATAATCATCCTCGACCGCCTGCGCGAGAACTGGAAAGGCCTGGAAAAAACCGGCATAACGGACCTTGTGAACGTTTCCGTCAACCAGACTCTCTCGCGTACCATCAACACGACGATTACCACGCTTTTCCCGATCATCGCCCTGTGCGTTTGGGGAGGTCCGGTTCTCGCAACATTCAGCTACGCCATGCTAGTGGGAGTCGTGGTCGGAACGTACAGCTCCATCATGGTCTCGTCCGGCCTTGTCGTGGAATGGTGGCTGCGCTCGCCCGAAGACGCGAAGAAGAAGCGTTAACAGCACAATAAAACAACAAACGGGACGCTGTTTTTACTTTTTCACTGACGGCGTCCCGTTTGTTATGACATGCAAAAGGGGAAAAACTTTTATGAAATGTATCATGAAATGTTTATGCCTGTTTTTATTTGCCGTGACGGTTTCTGCCGTCGTGCCGGCTCGGGCGGCGGAAACGGCTGTAACGCAACCGGGGTTCTTTGCCGCCGAAAGGCAGGGCGATTTTATCCAAGCCCGTGATTACGCCGTTAGCGGAGCCTTGCAATACTTGCAAGGCATGTACGATCAGGAGCGGATCTTCGCTCTGCCGATGAATGTTACCGTGGAAATTACCACTTTCGATTCCCAAACGCTGACGTGCCGGATCGGAATCCCTCAAAGCGGCATATACTATTGGACGGATATTGAAGCGGTCAAGCCGGGATATCGCAACCACGCGACCGCGTCTGAGGTTGATGAAAGACCCAAGACAGAGGAGGAAAAGAACCAGGAAGCCGTTGAAAAATGGAACAGATGGTTCATGGCTCAGCCTCTCATCAACGCGGATCGGGTGGCTGCGATGAAAAAACACGACATCGACAATATGGATATCGTGGATCGCCCTGGGGGAATTATGGAAGATGCGCGCTCCAGAGGCTTTGGGGTGGACTTAGCCGGAACCGGCAACGCTACCGTCGTCATCGGCGTCTCGGAAAGAGTTCTGGGCCATGTCGATTACAGCCAAATTCCTGTTGATTTTGCCAAAGACCGCTCTTGGACGGCTTGTCTTTACACATCAAATGGCCAACTGGCCAAAAAAGAGACGACAACCGGAGACATCATCGCTTTTCAAATTGTTGCCGGGCAAAACGACCAGGGCGTGTGGCGGGTACAATTGGAAGATGTGAGAGGATATCTGGATCAGCAAGTAGTGTTCGTGATGGTAGTCAACAAGCCGATAAAACTCCTTGGACAATGAATCAAGAAAGTAGATTACTGATGTCAAGACAAATCAGAATTTTCATGGCGGGGTTCTTTTCGGCTGTATGTTTGGCAGCGCTGTTTTTCGTTGTGACCCCTCAGGCCGCAAGCGGAGAAGGCGATGCCGCTGCTGTTTTGGATAAACTGGACACTGTTTTGCTGGAGCTGAAGATTCTGCGGGAAGAAATCGCTGGACTTCGCGAAAACTTCAACAGCTTTGCGAACCCCAGCGGCGTTCGTATCGAACGAGCGGACGAAGCAAGAGAAGCCTCGGAAGTTATCGGCGAACTGCGCGGCATAAAGAGCGCCGCTTTGATGTTCTACACCGACAATATGGGCATGGGCGAAGAAAGACTCTCCGCCGCTATACTCCAATCGAAAAACAGCGTTGGCAGTCTTTTGAGGCAATACCTAGACAACCCGGCCAAGTACAACAGGCCGGAATTCATTCTGGAAATACAGAGAATCAACGGGAAAAACGCCTGGCTCGCAGGCCGTGACGTTTCCGGAAAATCTGAGGGCGTAAAACGCTCCCTGCGGGAAAGAGCAAGCAGCGCCGGCCTGCTCGCGGAGGACGCGAAACCTTACAGAGGAGAAAACATTGTATACATGTTCGTGCGTTAGAGATTTAAGTCATGCTTCGGTTCTTACGCCAAAGGGACAGCAACCGAGCAAAGTGATATAGATATTTGTTTTTTTCTCGATAATTTCGGCGGCAAACGTGGTTACAGACGGGTGGATATTCTTAAGGAATTACTTGGTTTAACGCATGGTTACAAAGGAATATTTTTTGAACCAATAGCGTTTCCCACCGCCGAGATACAAAACGATAACCCGTTTGTCAAAGAAATTTTACGCACAGGCAAGGAAATAGAGAAATAGGGGGCAACTCGGACCACAGCCTCCTCAGCATGGAATTGTGAACCTTAAAACTGCGACCTCAGGAGCCAGCCCAGGGCGTAAAAAAGGGAGCAACTCAAACCCAATGCCCCAAAAGGAAAATTGGGGCGTTCGGACTGGTACATCTCCAGTTTACGGTGCTCCTTGTTCACCTTTCTGGAAACAGAAGCGCGCGATATAAGGAGAACGCCGTTTGCTTTCGATGTAGGTCCGCCCGACGTACTCGCCTAAAATTCCGATCCCCAGCATCTGCAGCCCGCCGAAAAACAGGATCAGGCAAATTGACGAGGCGTAACCCGGAAGGTCAACTCCGTAGGCCAACGTCCTGAAAAATATCAACATACCGTAACAAAAAGCGCAGAAGGAAACCCCGCCGCCTATATAAAGCCACATGGTAAGGGGAAACGTGCTGAAAGAAGTAATACCCTCCAGGGCAAACTTCCAAAGCCTCCACGTGTTGAATTTGCTTCCTCCCGCAACACGCGCCCGGCGGGTGTATTCGATCACGCAAGTTTTAAACCCAACCCAAGCGAAAAGCCCTTTCATAAAGCGGTGGTATTCATGTAAAGTCTTCAGCGCCTCCACGACGCACCGATCCATGAGGCGAAAATCACCGACATTTTCCGGAATCGCAGGCTTGGAAATTTTATTGTGGACGCGATAAAAAAGCTGAGCTGAGAAGCGTTTCATGAATGAGTCGCTTAAACGGTCGGAGCGTTTTGCCAGAACCACTTCGTATCCCTCGCGCCATTTTACTATCATTTCGGGTATCAGTTCAGGCGGATCCTGCAAATCAACGTCGATAGGTATCACGGCATCCCCGGAAGCGTGGTCTATTGCTGCCGTCAAGGCGGCCTCTTTACCGAAATTGCGGGAAAGATCCACGATTTTGATCCGTCCGTCCTTTTGCGCAAAGGACAACAAGACTTCAAGCGTCAGGTCTTCGCTGCCATCATTGACGCAAATCAGTTCGAAGGGCTCGCCGATATTTTCCATAACAGGAATTATCTCTTTGAAAAAAATCGGTATTGCTTCCTCTTCATTGTAACAAGGACACAAAATGGTGATCATGACTTTATCCGTCCTCTCAGCGAGTCCCTATGTTGACTGTCGCGGCTTTTATGCCCTTTCCTTGTCGTTCCATTCTCCAATTCTCAAGCTCAAGCTGTCATAAATTTCTTTAATCGGTTAAAATTGTATCACTCAACACAACTAAGGAGGAATAGCTGTGAAGATCATGAACGCTTGGACCCTGGAGTTGGATGAACCGGCGGCCGCCGTTTCGGAAATTCTCAACCAGCTCGATCTCGAGAAGAACGCCCGGAAGAACTCTGTGGGATTTATCACATGCAGCTACGATTTTGTGGAGGCGGGCATGGTCAAAGAGATCTGCGGGGCCCTCCCGTTTGACGTTATAGGGTGCACAACCCTGACGAACGCCAACAACAAGGAAGCCGGCACAATGCTTTTCTGCCTCACTGTGCTGACGGCTGATGACTGTTGCTTTGTCACCTCGGTAACCGGCTCTCTTCGGGAAGATTTGGAGGGGGCGATAAGCGCCGCGGCGCGGAAAGCGAAGTCCGACCTGGGGCAAGCCGCCCAAATGGCGCTGGCTTTTCTCCCCATGTTTGAAATAGGTGGCGAAGTTATGCTGACCGCCCTGGATAAAGAACTGGATGGCGCGCCGATATTCGGCACCGTTGGCTGCGACCATGACACGGCGGAATACAGCAACACCTATACAATACATAACGGCGAGTGTTTCAGGGATTGTTTATCCTTTTTGCTGATCTCCGGTAATGTAACCCCCCGGTTTGTCGTGACCTCCACCTCCGAGCAAAACCTGAGAAAACAGCAGGCGGTGATAACCTCTTCGGAGGGGTGTCTGCTCAGGCAGGTCAATAACATGACCGCCCGCGATTATTTTGAATCCATGGGGCTGGTGTCGGGCAAAGGCATCGAGGGAATGAGTTCCGTGCCCTTTGTGGTGGATTACGGCGACGGCACTCAACCGGTGGCCCGGGCCATCTATGGGTTGAATGAAGACGGTTCCGCCGCTTGCGGCGGAGTCATGCCCGAAGGCAGCACGCTGTACATTGGAAGAATGGACGTTGAAGACATTCTGCATACGGCGGAAAATTCGCTGGAAAAACTTTTGGGAGCCGGCGAAGCGAACGGGATTATCACGTTTCCATGCCTGGGGAGGAATATGGTTTTGGCGATGGACCCCATGGCGGAAATCGACGCGGCGAAAAAACTTATCGGAGATCAGATTCCCTGGCACCTTGCTTACTCCGGAGGAGAGTGCTGTCCGGTATACGATAAAGACGGCAGGCTTGTAAACCGTTTTCACAACTTTACCTTTGTCGGCTGCGTACTTTAGCGGCCGATAAAAGAACGTGTTTATGCCTGAAGACAAAAACGAAGAATTAATCAAAGAAAACAAACATCTCAAGCGCCAGTTGCGGAACCTGGAATCCACACTCCAGCGCAACAAGGCGATGCTGGCCGCGAGAACGTCGATAAGCTCCATGCTGGAGTCCGAGCGGGGGAAGATGGAACGCAACATGAACTTGCTGCTGGAGAACAGCGCGGATATTATATTGTTGTTCGATAAAGACGGCCGCTTTTCCTACCTCACGAATACTTTTTTGAAAACGACCGGGATAGTCGGTTCCGGCCTGGTCAGCGGCAGGCATTTTACCGAAATTTTCGCCCAGTTGGGCTCCAGGGAATGGGTCGATTTTATACAAACGAACTACGACCTTGCTATGAGGCGGCGAAATACGGTTGTCGTCACCTCCTCCATCGACCTTTCCGGCGGGGATAACCCTAAAGATTACGACATCCAAATTACGCCGATGACGGGTCAGGACGAACAACTGGAAGCGGCGATGATGCTGTTCCACGATACGACCGATATTATACGCGCAAAGAAACAGGCGGAGAGCGCCAGTTTGGCGAAAAGCCAATTTCTGGCGACGATGAGTCATGAAATGCGCACTCCCATGAACGCCGTTTTAGGCATGACCTCCATCGGAAAAGGCGCGCCCGACAAAGAACGAATGATTTACTGCTTTGCGAAAATTGAGGACGCGTCACGGCATCTGCTTGGCGTGATCAATGACATTTTGGACATGTCGAAAATCGAGGCTGAAAAATTTGAGCTCTCGCCCGCGGAGTTCAACTTTGAAAAAATGCTTCAAAGGGTTGTGGACGTCGTCCATTTTCGTATTGAAGATAAAAAACATAAGTTTACGCTGAACATAGACAAAGCCATTCCGAATTATCTGATTGGCGACGACCAAAGGCTGGCGCAGGTCATCGCCAACATATTGGGGAACGCGGTAAAATTTACGCCGGACGAAGGAAGGATCAGCCTTGACGCGCGCTTGCTGGGCGAGGAAAACGGCGTGTGCGCGATACAAATCACGGTAACCGATACGGGAATCGGTATAAGTCCCGAGCAGCAGAGCCGCCTGTTCCAGTCTTTTCAGCAGGCGGAGAGCGACACCACGCGTAAATTCGGGGGCACCGGCTTAGGGCTCTCGATTTCCAAGAGAATTGTGGAAATGATGGGCGGTGAAATCCGGGTTAAATCCGAATTCAACGAGGGTTCCGCGTTCTCAGTCACGATACGGATGAGGCGGGGCGAAGGAAAGGAACAGGAACCGGAACAGGAACAGCCGGACGACGCGCCGCCGGACAACGCCGACATCTTCGCGGGGCACGGTATTCTATTGGCGGAGGACGTCGAAATCAACCGCGAAATTGTTTTGGCGCTGCTTGAGCCGACCGGCCTGAAGATAGACTGCGCGGAAAACGGCGCGGAGGCTGTCCGAATGTTCAGCAGCGCTCCGGGAAAGTATGAGATGATATTCATGGACGTTCAGATGCCCGAAATGGACGGCTACGAGGCGACACGCCGCGTAAGGGCTTCCGATGTTCCCGGGGCGGAAACAATTCCGATTATCGCGATGACCGCGAACGTCTTCCGGGAGGACGTCGAAAAAAGCCTTGAAGCAGGTATGAACGGACATATCGGCAAACCGTTGGATTTCGACGAAGTTCTGCGGCAGTTAAGAAAGTTTTTAAGTCTTTAGTATTGGGAGGGTGCGCTATGGAGATAAAATTTTTAGGCGCGGCACAGGAGGTAACCGGCTCCAACTATCTTGTCGAGTGCGGGGGGAGAAAAATTTTCGTGGACTGCGGCATACATCAGGGGCAGGACGAAGATGAAAAAAATAAGGAAGAAATGTTCATCAGCCCGGGCGAACTGGACGCCGTCATCCTTACCCACGCGCACATGGATCACTCCGGGCGCGTTCCTTTTCTGGTCAAGCATGGATTCAGAGGCAGGATATGGGCGACAAAGCCGACTTCGGAACTCCTGAACGTCATGTGGCGCGACTCGGCGCACCTTATGAAGGAAGAGGCGGCCTGGATGAACAGGAAAAATTCCCGAAAAGGTTTGCCTCCCGAGGAGCCTCTTTACAACGTCAATGACGTCGAAGACGCCCTGAGGCTGCTGTCCCACGTTGATTACGAAACGGAAAACGAAGTGCTTCCCGGCGTGGAAGTCCGCGCTTACAACGCCGGCCATATTCTTGGCAGCGCCGTAATCTCCCTTACCCTGAAGGAGGACGGCAAAGAGGTCGACGTAGTGTTCAGCGGCGACCTGGGGCAAATGGAACCCATTATGGAACCTGTTCCCGCCGCCGTCAAAAAAGCGCATTACGTCCTCATAGAGTCCACCTACGGCAACCGCAGGCACAAAGACCTGGCCGACACCAGGAACGAGTTCCGCTCCGTTATCCGCCAGGCTCTTATGGACAAGGGCAAGGTGTTGATCCCCAGCTTCGTCATTGACCGGGCGCAGCGCATTCTCTACGAGCTCCTGCTGATGCAGAGGGACGGTTTGATATCGGAGGATCTGCCGATATTTTTCGACTCTCCGATGGGGGTCAAAGCCACTGAGCTTTATCGCCGTTACTCCGGTATCCTTTCGGAAGAGGTGCGGCGCATAGTCGATAAAGGGGGAGACCCCTTCGCCCCCCTGGGCCTGAACTACGTCAGCTCCCCCGAGGAATCGCGCAAGATCAACAGCGTGGATCACTGCATAGTCATAGCCGGCAGCGGCATGTGCATGGGCGGGCGCATAGTCCATCACCTGAAACACGGCCTCTGGAACCCCAATAACCACGTCATTTTCGTCGGATACCAGGGCTATGGGACTTTGGGGCGGCGCATAGTGGACGGGGCGACCGAGCTGCGCATAGCGGGGGAAGACGTGGCGGTGGCGGCCAAAGTGCATACAATAGGCGGTTTTTCAGCTCACGGCGACTGCGACGACCTGCTGGCGTGGGCTCAAAATTTTGAAACGGACCCCCTGTTTTTCGTGGTACACGGCGAGCGCGACTCCACTCATCAACTGGCGTCCGTCCTGCAGCAGGCGGGAATGCGCTCGATGGTTCCGATCAAGGGGCAAGAATTCCTGCTTTTGGCGGAAAGCGCGCTCAAAGCCGAGACGTCCGCCGTCGTGGAGCCGGAGGAAAACGAGGCCGTCGTCGCTTTGAACGTCCTGTCGCGCCTGATCGAAGAGCTGCGGTACGACCTGAAAGGCGACATAGATTTGGGAGATATCATGCCCTTGCTTATGTCCGGGCGAACACTGCTGGAAATGGCCGGCGACAAGGTAAGGAAGATGGCGCCGCCGCGGTAAAAATTTGCCTTGACGCGTTTCCTGTGGTATAACTGTCGCCGAAAATCCGGAAAAATTGCCGGCAAGGGGAGCCTGTGGGCATTCCCCAGGGGGAGGACGTTTTGGATAAAAATTACCTGAGCTACAGCGCTTCTGCGCCGGAACGCGAAGTGAGCGCCCGAAGAATTTTCAACCGGACCGAACGCCGTTATCTTTCGTTGGAAACGCGGTCAATGGCTTACGCCCTTCTGGGTTCCCGTTCGGTTCCGCCCGGCGTGACGGAAAGCGCCGTGCAGCAGGCTGTGACATTGGGCTCCATCAGCGGCGCGGAGGTAGACGCTCAGACTTTCGAGTTTCTTTTTTACGCGGTGACGCTGAACCCGTCGTTTAAAATCCCTTTTTGGTTTGTTTCCACAGCCGCTCCATACAGGCCGTGGGTTTGCTGATTGATTATGGCCGTTAAGAAGAGCGCGTCCGCTTCCGCACAAAATACCAAAGGCGCTAAAAAATCCCAAACCGCGAAAACGGTCAAGGCCCCTGCCAAAACGGGCGCGGCGTTTTCCGGGACGGCGGCCGCCGGCAAAACTCTGGTGATAGTGGAATCCCCCTCCAAAGCCAGAACCCTGTCGAAGATTCTCGGCTCCAGATACGTCATAAAGTCGAGCGTGGGCCATATACGTGACCTGCCGCGCAGCCGCATGGCCATCGACATAGAAAACGGCTTCACTCCCGAGTACATTCTGGTAAAGGGCAAAGCCGACATCAAAAATGAGCTGACCGCGTTGTCGCAAAAGGCGAAGTCGGTGTTGCTGGCCTCGGACCCCGACCGCGAGGGGGAGGCCATAGCCTGGCACCTGGCCGAACTCCTCGATGTTTCGATGGACGACAAATGCCGCGTCCGCTTCTACGAGATAACGGAAAAGGCGGTGCGCGACGCGGTAGCCCATCCCGAACTCATAGACCGGCGCAAAGTGGACGCCCAGCAGGCGCGACGCATACTGGACCGCCTGGTGGGATACACTCTTTCCCCGCTTTTGTGGAATAAGATACGCTACGGCCTTTCGGCGGGGCGGGTTCAGTCGGTGGCCCTCAACCTGATATGCGAGCGCGAGCGGGAAATAGAGAACTTCGTCCCCGAGGAGTACTGGAACGTAACGGTGAAAGCCGAGGCCGAAGGCGGGCGCTTCTATGAAATGAAAGCCGACAGGCTGGACGGCAAAAGCCTGTGGAAAAACAGCCTGCCCCTGCTGATAAAAGACGCCGTTATGGCGGAGGCCATACTGGAGGAAGTCAAGGCAAACGACATTGTGGTCTCGGAGTTCCGCCTGCGCGAAAGCCAGCGCAAGCCACAGCCGCCGTTCAAAACCAGCAGTATGCAGCAGGAAGCGGCGCGCCGCCTCAGCATCTCGCCCCGCCGCTCCATGCGCGTCGCGCAGGATCTGTACGAGGGAATCGACATCTCCGGGCGCGGCCACGTGGGACTGATCACCTACATGAGAACCGACAGCCTCAGAATTGCCGCGGAGGCGATCGAGGCCTGCCGCGCCCATATCGCCTCGCGTCACGGGAAGAATTACCTGCCCAAACAGCCCAACGTTTACGCGGCCACCGGACGCAGTCAGGACGCGCACGAGGCCATACGCCCGACGGACGTCGCAATGACGCCGGAGTCCGTGAAAAATTCGCTCACTCCGGAGCAGTTCAAGCTGTACGACCTTATCTGGAGGCGCTTCGTGGCATCGCAGATGTCGAACGCGGTAGTCGCCAACTCCACGCTTATGGCCAACGCCGGGCGCGTCGGCATGAGGCAACTTGGAGAAAGTATGATCTTCGAAGGATGGAGTTCCGTCTGGCCCCTCGACTTGAAGGGCGAACGCCTGGAACCGGCCAGGGAAGGCGAGAAGCTGACCTTTATATCCGCCGAGAAAGAACAGCGTTTCACCCGGCCGCCGGCCCGCTACTCCGAGGCGACGCTCATAAAAACGCTGGAGGAAGAAGGGGTGGGACGCCCCTCCACCTACGCCTCCATAGTGGAAACGCTCTACAACAGAGATTACGTGGAAAAAAACGAAGATAAACGCCTGGCTCCGACTTCACTCGGCATAACCGTGGACGAGTTTTTGACAACACACTTCAACGGAGAAAACATCGCCTCCATAGTCGACACAGGGTTCACGGCCCAGATG
>WRKN01000065.1 GCA_009778055.1 Synergistaceae bacterium | reverse complement strand
CCCAGTCCTCGCGTCCCACGTGGGAAAGGGCGGCCTTCAGGGCCGACATTGCCTTTGTTCTCATCTCCTCCATAATGACGGCGGGAGTTTTTTCAACGGTAAGGCAATTATAGTAGAGCACAGAGCGTTCCGGCAAGGTTACGGCGTAGCGGCCGCGCGTGTCGCGCATCCGAAGGCAGCACTGCGGCTGGAACGTCTGACGGCCGAACGTCTCTATGGTGTCCCGCCCGCCGTCCAGCGAGATATTTAAATAGGAAGCCACAAGGGTGGAGTTCAACCCGTCGTAGTACGTCCCGGCGTGGCTTTCCCTGCCCACGCAGAGGTAAAGCGGCATGATTTTACCGATAGTGCCGAAATAAACGGCGGGCAGACCGAACTCGAACGCGGGTTCCGCGCATATGCAGACCGGAAAATCGAGACCTTCCCTCTCCTTAAGCTCCGCAAGAAACGAGACCGATCCCCTCATACCGACGGAGTCTCCCTCCTCGTCCGGGACGACCAGCAGAAGGACGTTGAAATCGCGCTCCTCGGCTTCGTCCTTTTGAGCGGAGTAGTCCTCCAAAAGACACATGCCAAGGGCTATGGCCGTTTTCATGTCCGAGACTCCCCTGCCGAAAACGTAGTTGCCGGACTCCAGATCCGCCCTTACGTCATCGGCAAGGTTCAGCTTTCCCACGCGAGCGGTGTACTCATGCGGGTCGAAAGCCCACTCGCGAAGGGAGCCGCATACGTCCACGTCCACAACGTCGCAGTGTCCCATAAAAATGACGGTCTTTTTGGAAGGGCGCGGCGCGCGCAGCAAAGCGGCCACGGAGTGCCGCCCAAGAGGGTCATTTTTCAGCCCGATGAAATACAGATCCCCGGGGTTGCGCCTGAAGTACTCAAGCCGCGAAAGCCAGTCAAAAATGAACCCGGCGCAAGCGTCCTCTCCCCCGTCGGAGCCGGTGACGCTTGGAATGGCCACGAGTTCCAGCATCAACTTATAGGCCCGTTTACCTATCTCACTGGATATCGCCGGTGGAACAAAAGACAAGGCTTCGCCTCCTTGAGGAAATACTTTTCTATAGAAGAAATAAAAATATTTTCGGATTATAACACTTTTATCCGCTTATGAGCGCCGCGCTTACAGTGATATAATGCTTTCAAAATGTTAAAACGCCTTTTTAAGGAGGAGACACAGGTGTCCGTCATAGCGATCGTTGGTTCACTGAACATGGATTTGGTCATTCGCGCTCCTCGCCAGCCGCTCCTTGGCGAAACCCTGATGGGACATTCCTTCGGAACCACCGGCGGAGGAAAAGGCTCAAATCAGGCTCTGGCGTGCGCCAGGCTTGGGGCGGAATCCTATATGGTTGGCTGCGTGGGAAACGACGACTTCGGGGCAAGGCTGCGCGCCACTCTCCTGGAAGGGAAAGTAGACTGCAGCCGCCTCGAGGTCTCGAAAGAATCGAGAACCGGAGTGGCGTTCATCACAGTGACGGACGATGGAGACAATACGATAGTGCTGGCTTCCGGAGCCAACGCGCTGGTGGATGAAAAAACTATAGAAAACGCGCTGGACATCTTCAAGAAAGCCGATTCCGTTATGTTTCAACTTGAAATTCCCCTTCCGGCGGTGGAGGCCGGACTCGCCACGGCGCGCAAATCCGGCTGCAGAACGGCGCTTACCCCGGCGCCGGTGAGACCTCTTCCCGATACTATCTGGCCGATGGTTGACTATCTGGTGCTGAACGAAACGGAGCTTGCCTACTACTCCGCCAGCGGTGACAGAACCGGCGGAGAGGACTACACCGTGGAAGCGGCGGAGCGTCTTTTAAAGCTGGGCGCGAAATGTATCGTGGCAACCTGCGGCGCAAAGGGCGGCGTGGTCGTGACTAAAGAAAAAGTCTTTTCTTACCCCCCGTTCAAGGTAGAGGCGATGGACTCGACCGGAGCGGGGGATTCTTTCTGTGCCGCGACCATTGTCGGGCTGTCCGAGGGAATGTCTCTGGAGCAGGCGGTGTGTTTCGCCTCCGCCGCCGGGGCTTTGGCATGTACGCGCTTCGGCGCGCACCCTTCGATTCCGTGGCGGCACGAGGTGGAAGCGCTTCTGGAACGGAGCGGCGAAACAACTTGCCGGAAAATCGAAAGGACAGAGAAATAATTCATCAGGGGAAGGAGAGTTCAAATGGCCGAAATACAAAACCTGGAGTTCAGAAACATGCTTCCGGGGCAGGGAAAAGAGGTGTCCGCCCTGGTGGGGGAGGCGCTGTTTCAGAGCCTGTCCGCCAATGAAGTTTCGCAGCGGGGACAGGCCGCGCTCAAACGTTACATATCGCCGGAGGCCATCGAACAGCGGAGTCAGATGGGATACGTTCACGAGCTGCTCTACGTGTCAGGCACGTTGGCCGGCGTCATCGAAACAAGGGGCGTGGACAGGATCTCTATGCTCTATATCCACCCAGCCTACGTCAACAAAGGATTGGGCTCCCGTCTGATAGCCCGCGCCGCGGCGCGGTGCTCGAAAATTGCCCCCGGCGTCAAGCACCTTACCGTCTACTCCACGGACGACACCGTGGACTTTTATGAGCGCGCCGGCTTCGTGAGCAGCGGAGCGAGAAAGGAAAGCGGGGGAATTTTCTCCACCCCATACAAGCTGCCGCTGAAAACGCGCGGTAAACTCCCCTCCGCAAAGCTGCACGGCGGGACTGTGGAATTTTTTGTTTTCACCGGAACCGGAAACAGCCTCCTGGTGGCTCAGGCTGCCGCCGAAATATTGAAACAGGAGGGACTGTCGGTTCGTATCCGCAGCATGGATCAGCCGTGTCCCCGCGACTTGAGCGCGGAGACGGCGGTAGGGCTGGCCTTTCCGGTGGCGTGTTTTACGACGTACCCCGCAGTATGGCGTTTCATAGAAACCATGCCGGCCGGCGGCGGGCGCGAGGCGTTTGCCATGGGTACGCACGGAGGCGCGCCGTTTGGAATGCAGGGCCCTTTGCGCAAAGTATTGTTGAAAAAGGGATATAAACCTGTAGCCGCGAAGTTTTTTACCATGCCCGGCAACTACAACAATAAGACCCTCAACGTCGAAAAAAACGCGGCGCGTGTCAGCAAAGCGTTTTTGGAAGCGCAGTCTTTCGCCTACGACCTTTTGAACGGCAGCTCAGGATGGAGGGGCGGCGTTCCGCTGCTTTCCGATTGGGCATACCGGCTTGGGCAGACCCGGCTGCCGTGGAATATGTTTTACAAAGTCTTCCCTATCTCCGCCGACAAAGAAAAATGCGTCCGCTGCAAACGCTGTGTGAGCATCTGTCCGGCCGCCGCCGTAACGCTGAAAGAAGGGTTCCCGGCAGTGGAACCCCTGCTGTGCGAATCATGCCAGCGCTGCGTGGGTTTCTGCCCCGCAGGCGCGCTGCATGTGCCGGGAAAACCTGCTGAACCTTACAGCGCCATGAGTTACGAAGATTTTAAGGCATCCTTCAAGTAAAGACCCGCATAATACGGGACTTCAGAATCATTTTAACGCTTTAACCTATGAAATCGTCATTAACACTCTTAGAAGGGGTTGCATAATTTGATAAGCCTGCTAGAATCAGGAAAATCTTTTATTTGGAGGTGTAAGTTGTGACTAAAGCTGAACTTATTGATGGAATAGCTGAAAAACTGGATATGAAGAAGAAAGACGTAACTCCAGTTGTTGAAGAAGTTTTCAGCTCCATCGAGGGAGCCTTGGGCAAGGGAGAGAAATGTACGTTTGTTGGTTTCGGAGTATTCGAGGTTAAGGACCGCGCCGCTCGCGAGGGCCGTAACCCTCAGGATCCAACAAAGATCGTGAAGATCCCGGCAAAGAAAGTTCCTGTGTTCCGTCCCGGCAAAGACCTGAAAGAAAAAGTCCTGAAAGTAAAGAAATCTGCAAAAAAGAAGTAGATTCTTAAATTTCCTTAAATCTCAAGGGCGGCCCAAGAATGGCGCCGCTTTTTTTGTGAATTTTTGTGAAGTATAAAGGGAAGCCCTGATAGGGCTTCCCTTATGGGATTCTCAAGGGCCGAGGCCCTTGAGAGTTTTTTTATCTTTTGCCCTTGAGGGCCGGCACTACTTTTTTCGCCTGGGCGGTCTTTGAGCTTGTCGTGTCGCGCAGCTTGAAAAGCGACAGCGTTTCATTAAGCGAATGAACGTTGTCCGCCATGGACTCAGCCTGATGCGCCACGCTCTGCGCCGCGTGCGACGTATCGTCGGAGGCCCTGCGGATGTTCGATATGGTGCCTATCATCTCCATCGTGGATTTAGTGGCGCTGTCTATCGCCGTCGCAACTTCCTTACTTGACGCCGCCTGTTCTTCCGCCACCGCCGCGATGTTCTGGATGGAGTCGTTGGCGTGGTTCATTTCATTCAGCGCCTCGTCCAGTTCTTTCTGTGCCTGCTCCGCCTGAACCAGCGTTTCTCCCAGCACGCGCCCGGCTTCCGTCGTGCTCTTTATGCTGTCCTGCGCTCCCTTTTGAAGCTCGAGTATAATCCCGTTCACGTTCTGAGCCGCGCGCGCGGACTCCTCCGCCAGCTTCCTCACTTCTTCCGCCACGACGGCGAAGCCCCTGCCGACCTCTCCGGCGCGCGCCGCCTCTATTGCCGCGTTGAGCGCCAGCAGGTTCGTCTGATCAGCGATGCCTGTTATCACCGACACGAAGCTGCTCACGTTTTCCACGGACGCCACCAACTGCCGCGTCTGCGCCTCGCTTTCCTTAGATCTCCTGCCAACGTTGCGCATACCCTCTATAACGCCGTTCACCGTGTGTATGGCCTTGTTGGACGCGTCGGTGGTCTGGGCGATGAAGTTGGCGCTTTCCGTGGCTGACTGGGCCACGCTGTCCGCGCCGGAGCTCATCTCGTCCACGCCGGAATTGCACTCCTCCAGCGCCGCGCCGTTGCTGTCGCTCAGCATAGCGACTTGGTCGATGGTAGCCTTGACTTCCTCCATGGCGGCGCCGGTCTCCTCGGATATGGCGGACAGGTTGCTGGCGCTTTCCTCTATGTCGTGCACAACGTCTACGATCTCATGCACGGTTTTTTCCTGGTTTTCAATCATGGTGGATATGGCGTCCACCAGCATCCCCATCTCGTCCCTGCCCTCGTAACCGAAGTCTTTGCGTTCCATCGTCAGGTCGCCGTCCCCGGCGCGCGTAGCTATTTTGACGATCGTCTGCATGGGTTTGGAAATGCTTCTGGAAATTAAGACAGAGATCGCAAGTCCCAACATAATTGAAACCAACGTGGCGGCGAACATCATGGAAATAGCCCGCGAGAGGTTTTCTACGTTTGTGTTGGTCTCGTCTTTGACTCGGCTGGACGATAAGGCGGACGCGGCGGAGGTTTCTTTGTCTAAAGACGCCATAATCGGGGCACGGTCAGCGTGGAGCTTTTCCACTTCCTGATAAGTCGCTATCAAAGCGTTCAGCTCGGCCTCGAATTCCGCGAAGTCAGCCACCAAACTCTCCATCGCGTTTTTCCCTTCCTGGGAGGTGATGGAAGGTCTCAAGGCCTCCGCTGATACCCGCATATTTTTCACATTGTCGATAATCCTTCTCATCCCGGCGGCGTCCTCGTTCAGAACGGCCTGCCAGAGGTCGCGCTGCACGAATATGATGTTCTCCATAAGAGTCGAGCAAGACGCCACGGCGTCCAGCATGGAGTTTGTTTCGGCAACATTGAGCCCGTTCTTTGCGCCGGCGCTGTCTTTAATTTGTCTGATAAGCGCGGAAAGCAGCGTCTCCACGGCTTCCGTAGCGTCATGCGCCGTCTTCCTGAAGTCCTGGAATAAAACGCGTTTCTTCTCTATCCCAACCAAGGTGCGTTCTATAAGGTCTATATACTGCCTCGTTATCGGTGAGACAACCGTCGCCAGATGAGCCGGCCCCCTTAGCTCAGGACGCGCCCTGTTCAGTGCCTGAACTTCTCTCTCCATATTCAAGACTCTGGCTACCCGGTCTCTGTACTCCGCGATGGCCGCCTGGTCTTCCCTGTACTGCACGGCTCGCACGGCAAGGAAAAGTTCGTAAAAGTCGGTGTTAAAAGCAGCCGTCATCTCCAGCGCCGGAAGAGGCCCATCGACGATAAATCTGCTGCCTTTCTCGGCTACCTGAATGTATCGCCATATCATGAAGACGGATACCGCGAAAATGAGCAAAACCATTCCAAAACCCAACAACAGCTTAGAACCAATCTTTAAATTCTTCACAGCACCATCTCCTTGATAATCTGTTTGTATACAATATTACACGCATCCTTTAATTTCTTCAATACTCCCGATTTTTTGAGAATCAAGGTAGCCCTGCATCCCGTCTATGACGCTCAGAGATATCGCGGGGTCGATGAAATTTCCCGTGCCTATCTGCACCGCGGCGGCGCCTGCCATGATGAACTCTACGGCGTCCTGCCACGAGACTATGCCTCCGATTCCCATGACGGGAATTTGCACAGCCTTTGCCGCCTGATGAACCATGCGCAGGGCGATGGGTTTGATTGCGGGGCCTGAAAGTCCGGCGTAAACGTTTTCAAAGACCGGGCTTCGCTTTTTTATGTCTATTGCCATGGCAAGAAACGTGTTGACCAGGGAGATTCCGTCCGCGCCTTCTTCTTCGCACGCCCTTGCCAGCGCCGTCACGTCCTCCGCGTTGGGGGAGAGCTTTACCATGAGTTTATGTTTGCAGGCCGCGCGTACTTTTCTCACTACCTCCCTGGCAACCTCGGTCTTTACGCCAAAATTCATTCCCCCCGCCCTGACGTTCGGGCAGGAGATGTTCAGCTCCACGATATCCAGCTTTACGCCGTTCAGCAGCTCGGCGCCCTCTATGTAGTCCTCGATGGAATGTCCGCTCAGGTTGACTATATTTACGACGTCCAGCCCGTTCAGCCAGCCGAGCTCATCCTCGATGAACTTCCTGACGCCTGGGTTTTCCAGCCCCACGCTGTTCATGACGCCGCAGTCCGTCTCCCATATGCGGACGCCTTCGTTTCCCTGCCTGGGATTGAGCGTCAGCCCCTTTGTGGAAATCCCCCCCAGGCGTTCTATGTCAAAAATTTCGTTGTATTCACGTCCGAAACCGCACGTGCCGGACGCCAGCACCACCGGGTTCTTGAAAGTTACGCCGGCAAATTCCGTTTGAAGGACGCCGCTCATATGCCGAACACCTCCGCGCCTTTGAAAACGGGGCCGTCCTTGCAAACTTTTTTATTCCCCCCCGCGGTTTTGCAGTTGCACACAAGGCAGGCTCCCACGCCGCAGGCCATGCGGCTCTCCAGGGACGCGCGCAGATTTTTTCCCGCGCATTTTTCGTAAAGCGCCCTCATCATAGGCTCAGGGCCGCAAGTCATCACGTGTTCGTAGCGGGACGGGTCAATTTCGTCGGTGATAAAGCCCCCCACGTTTACGACAAGGCTGTCGGCCACCAGTTTATATTCTTCCGTCAAAAAGGATTCTTCGCTGAAACCGAGATAAATATCCACAGTTGTTTTTGACTGCCTCAACTGCTTTGCCGCCAGATAAAGAGGCGCTATCCCCGCGCCTCCGCCGACCAGGGCGATGCTGCCCCTCTCTTTGGGAAAGGAGTTTCCCAATGGCCCAAGCATGGTTATCCCGTCCCCCTTTTGAAGCGTGGAAAAAATTTCGGTTCCCCTGCCCACCACTTTATATAGGAAAGAAACCGTTTCCCCGCGCTCGTCGAATACGCTCAGGGGTCGGGACAAAACCGGGCAGCTCCCCCATGCGCGCAGCATGTAAAACTGCCCCATGCGGGCCGCGCCAGTCCGTTCCGGTTTTACGGCTTTCATGAGATAAAAATCTTTGCCGACGCGTTCGTTGGATAAAATTAAAGACATGGCGTTTGCCGTCCTGTCAGGGCTGCCACCTCCGTGTCTGTGATATAACCTGACGACAGTTTTGTCAAGATACTAGTACGTAGTGTCATCTAAATTTATACAAGTATGTCATAATGAAATCATCGTGAGATTTTCCCTACAGCTTTCCCTCCCGAATCCAACCCGCCAGCTCGGGCGCGTGGTAGGTGATGAGGATGTCCGCCCCGGCGCGGACAAGGCACGTCGCGGCTTCGCACACGGCGCGTTCCTCGTCTATCCAGCCCTTCATGGCCGCCGCCTTGATCATGGAGTACTCGCCGCTTACGCAATAGGCCCCGACCGGCACAGGGCTTGCTTCCTTGACCGCTTTAAGTACGTCCAGGTAAGGCAGGCCGGGCTTCACCATCACCATGTCCGCGCCCTCCTCCAGATCGAGCGCCAGCTCCCTCATGGCCTCGCGGCTGTTGCGCGGATCCATCTGGTAGCTTTTACGGTCGCCGAACGCCGGCGCGGAACCGGCAGCCTCACGGAACGGCCCGTAGAACGCCGAGGCATATTTCACAGCGTAAGACAAAACAGCGGTATCCTCCAAACCAGCCGCGTCAAGCGCCGCGCGTATCGCTCCCACCCGCCCGTCCATCATGTCGGATGGGGCCACGACGTCCGCCCCGGCCCGCGCCTGAGAAACGGCAGTGCGGGCCAGAAGCTCAACCGTGGGATCGTTATCCACAGTCGCGGACTGAACAGCCGCAGACCGCCCCTCTTCACCTTTCAGCACGCCGCAGTGTCCGTGCGACGTGTACTCGCACATACAGACATCGGCGATGAAAAGCATCTGGGGAAAATGCTTTTTGCCTTCCCGCAAAGCCTGCTGTATCACGCCGTTATCCGCGTATGCTCCGCTGCCGGCTTCGTCCTTGTGTTCCGGTATGCCGAAGAGCAGCACGTTGTTGACGCCGGCCTCCGCGGCGCGTTCAAGAATCCTAGGCAGCTCGTCGGGGCTGTAGCGCTTCTGACCCGGCATGGCGTTAATATCCTCGATTATATTGCGCCCTTCTCTGACAAAAATCGGGTACACCAGCATGGACGGGCAAAGCCGCGTCTCGCGCACCATCGCGCGTATCGCGTCCGTGCGCCGCAGCCTTCTGGGCCTTTTCAACATTTTTAACATTTTTAACACGGTTTTGCAGCCTCCTCGACGGCATCGGCCAAATCCTCAAAAGTTGCCTTTGCAGCCATATAAATTTCGTACCCTGCCTCGCGGGCGGCCTTTGCCGTACGCTCTCCGATACAGGCGGCCCTGATTCGCGCGCCGGGGCGAAGCTGCGCGAAATACCGAACCGACGACGCGCAGGTAAAGGCAGCGGCGTCAATTCCTTCAAACTCCACCGCGCCGGCTTTAAGCGGAATTGTTCGATAAACGGGAACCTCGTCAAAACTTAGCCCCTTTTTATTTAAAATTTGCGCAAGTTCCGGCGCGCCGTCCTCCGCGCGGAGCAGCAGTATACGCCCTTCGGCCGCGGAACAAAGCGCCTCCCCAAGCGCCGTTCCGTCATAAACGGGCGGAACGAGGTCTGTTTTCAGGCTGCGGGACTCTATCGCGTCACGAGTAGCCGGCCCTATCGCGGCGATTTTAGCGCCGCCGATTTCCCGGATATCCCGGCGATCCGCTCGCAGCCGCTCAAAAAATTTTTCCACGCCCGCGGCGCTGGTGAATACTATCCACGAATAACCGCCCAACGGCGGCAAAGGCGCGTTTATCGCCTCGATACGCGAAACAGGAATTTCTATCGCCTCCGCGCCGCGCGACCGCAGCAAGGCGGCAAACCTCCCGCTTTCTTTTCCTCTCTCTTTTTGGGTTACGACTGGCACAATCACGCGCTTGCCGGTCAGAGGCCGGTACACGTAATTGTTTACTTCGCCCAGGGCCGCGACTTGCCCGACTACTATGACGGCGGGAGATTTAATGGCCAAAGCCTCCGCGCGTTTCGATAAGCTGCCCAGGGTATCGATAACCTGCCTTTGGCGCGAAGTTGTCCCGTTTTCTATGACTGCGGCGGGCGTATTGGCGTCCATGCCGGCGGCGGTCAGGCGTTCGCTGATCTCCGCAAGCCTTGACGCCCCCATCAGAAAGACGAGCGTACCTTCCAGGCGCGCCAGGGTCTCGTAGTCGATACGCGCACCCTCCCGTTTATGGGCGGCGACGACGTGCACCGACGAGGAATAATCGCGGTGAGTGACGGAAATACCGGCGTACGCGGGAACGGCTGTTGCGGAGGTAACGCCCGGCACTGCCTCGCAGGCTATGCCTTCTTTCGCGAGGACGGCCATCTCCTCCCCGCCCCGCCCGAACAGGAACGGGTCGCCGCCTTTCAGCCTTACGACTTTCTTTCCCTCTCCGGCTTTCTCTATCAAAATTTTTTCTATTTCGTTTTGAGGTACGGGATGACGTCCCCCTCTTTTGCCCGCGTCAATTAGTTCAGCATCGGGAGAGGCGTAGTTCAGGACGTCCTCCCCCACCAAACGATCATATACGACGACGTCGGCCTCCTCCAGAACGCTCCGCCCCTTGAGAGTCAGCAGCCCCGGATCGCCCGGCCCCGCCCCTACCAGGGTCACGGACCCTGGACCCTTTACGCTGCGCGTACCTACATCTTCAGCCTCTAGGCGTTCCGCAAGCGTCTCGCCCAGCTTTATCGCGTCTTTGCGATCCCCGGAGAGGCGTCCTTTCCGGTATATTCCACGGACCTCGTCGGCGTAAAACCCGATGAGACGGAGTTCCGTCCCGCATACTTCCGCGTATGCCGCCACAGGCAAAGCGCAGCCGCCGCCCAGCCGTTCGACGAAAGCCGTCTCGCACCTCGCGCAGTCCTCGGAGTCGGGATCGTTAATGGAATCAAGAAAACCGTACTCAACACTGTTTTTATAATGGGTCCAGGGTCCGCGACCCTGGCGGCCCTGGCAGGCCAGGATTCCTTGTCCGGCGGCGGGGACGATTTCGTCAGGGCTGAAAACCTTGTGTATACGGGATTCAAGCCCCAGTCTTATCAAACCCGCCGCCGCGAGGACGAGCGAGGAATAGCCGCCGTTTCCTTCGTCCAGTTTTTTCAGACGCGTCAGGACGTTCCCCCGGATCGGGAGCACGGAACACCCAGGGATGAGCCTTTCCAACTGCACGCGCCGGCGCGCCGAAGAACATCCGATGCCTCCTTCATTGGCATGTCCAAGCGGCGACACAAGGGCATCGCGCGGGTCACCGCGCCTGGAAAACGCCAGTATGGGCAGGAGGGGTTTCGGTTGATTCCATTTCATAGGCATGTCCTTCAGGCTGTGTACGGCAAGGTCGATCTGCCCCTCCAACAGGGCGCGTTCCAGCTCTTTGACGAACAATCCCTTCACTCCAAAAGGATTTTTGTTAATTTTGTTAATTTCGTCGAAGGGGCTGAGGTTCAGGTCGCCGGTCGTCTTCATCGTCACAAGCTCTATGTCGAGTTCGGGATGCGAACGCGCGATGGCGCCGATGACTAGTTCCGCCTGCTTAACGGCCAGCACGCTGTCGCGGCTGCCGATTTTAACTTTTCTTTTCATGACGTTTCTTCTCTTATTTCCTCTTTTATTTTTTGTCGCACACGAAAGCGATGTGCCGCCACCACGGCTTGACCTGCCGACACGCCCTCGTCGTTTGGAGGGATGGCGCGGTGGGTCAGGACTGCGAAGCCTCGTTTGCGGAGTTCTCCGTGGGTAAGTTCCAGCAGAATCGCGTTCTGCCAGACTCCGCCGGACAGCGCGGCGTGGTTTATGCCGGTCTTATCTCTCAATACGGCGCAGGTGTCCGCCACCGCGGCGGCCAATCCCCGGTGGAACGCCGCCGCCGCGTCCGGCTTGGGTGGTTTGCGTGACAGGATCGACCGGACGGC
>WRKN01000064.1 GCA_009778055.1 Synergistaceae bacterium | reverse complement strand
TCGGCGTCGGCAAACAGCAGTTGACGGAAATCGCCAAGGCGCTGGCCAAAAACGTGCGCCTGCTGATCCTGGACGAACCGACGGCGTCGTTAAACGAAAACGATAGCCAAAAACTTTTGGAGCTGCTCCTTCAACTCAAATCGCAGGGAGTGACGTCCATCCTGATCTCGCACAAACTGTCCGAGATATCCCAGGTGGCCGACCGTATCACTATAATTCGCGACGGGCGGACTATCGAAACCCTCGAAGACAAGAGCGATTTCGGGGAGGCGCGCATCATAAAAGGCATGGTGGGGCGCGAGATGACGAACCGCTTCCCGCCCCGGCAGTCCAAAATAGGCGGGGTGAGCCTCGAGGTCAAAGACTGGACTGTATATCACCAGCTTTACGAAGACCGCAAGGTCTGCGACAACGTGAGCTTCAACCTGCGCAAAGGAGAGGTGGTGGGGATAAGCGGCCTGATGGGGGCGGGACGCACCGAGCTGGCGATGAGCATATTCGGCAAAAGCTACGGGCAGAACGTCAGCGGCACAATGACGATTGACGGACGGGAAATGCGTTTCAAATGTATACGGGACGCCATCAGGAACAAAATCGTCTACGTTACGGAGGACCGCAAAGGCAACGGGCTGGTGCTCAGCAATTCCATACGTGTCAACACAACCTTGGCGAATTTGCAGAAGGTGAGTTTCATGACTCACATTGACTTGGAGAAGGAACGCCGGGTAACCGGCGAATACCGCGAAAAAATGCGCGTGAAATGCTCCGGCGTCGAACAGCGCGTAGGTAACCTTTCGGGCGGCAATCAACAGAAGGTGCTGCTCTCTAAATGGCTGTTCGCCGAGCCGGACGTCTTGATACTGGACGAGCCCACCAGAGGTATCGACGTGGGCGCCAAGTACGAGATATACACGCTCATCAACGACCTCGTGAGCGAGGGGAAATCGGTGCTGATGATCTCGAGCGAGATGCCGGAGCTGCTGGGTATGTGCGACCGCATTTACGTCATGAGCGAGGGACGCATGGTGGCCGAGCTTCCGCGCGAGGCCGCCAGCCAGGAAACCATCATGGCCAGTATACTTCAAGCCGGTAAAGGAGCGTAGCGGATTATGAAAACAGCAGTGAAAATATTTGAATTCATGAAAAGAAACCCCATGGTGTTTGCCTTGCTCATCGTTATAGTGTTCTTCGACCTCTGGATACGGCAATCCACGAATACAACGCTTTTCGCGCCGCGCAACGTGACGAACCTCATAGCCCAGAACGGACATATAATCATCCTGGCGACCGGTATGCTGCTCTGCATTCTGACCGGCGGCAACATCGACCTTTCCATCGGGTCGATGCTGTGCTTGGTGGGCGCGGTGGGGGGAACCATCATCGTGAGATGGAACAACAACATCTATCTGGGCGAATACTTATTGCTGCAAGGCAACATATACACGAGCATCGCCGTTTGCCTGCTGCTGGGGACAGTTTTGGGCGCGCTTCAGGGGTTTTGGATAGCCTATATGCGGATACCGGCATTCATAGTCACGCTTGCCGGCATGTTGGCGTTCCGCGGTCTTGCGCTGGTTATGCTGAAGGGATTGACCATTTCTCCCATGCCCCGGGACTATAACATGTATCTGGGCGGTTTTCTGCCGATTATACCGCCGGGCACGGACATGACGGCCACGTCGTTTCTGCCGAGCTTTTTCTTTGAAAAAATTCTTGGCGTCCCGCCCAGCATAAGGCTGGAAACATCGCTGCTCGCGGGACTCGCGATTTGCGCCGTGCTGGTGGTTGCTCAAGTTTACAGCCGTTTCAGCAAAATGCGCAAAAACTACGAAGTCGAGGCCCCTCTGTGGATGTGGCTGAGACTGGGGTTCATATGCGCGGCGATCTTAGGCATGTTTTACAGCTTCGGCAGGGACAGGGGAATTCCGGTCGTCCTGATTATAGCGGGCGTCACCGTGCTGTTTTATTATTACCTGACCTCGAAGACCGTGCCGGGCCGTTACCTTTACGCTATGGGTGGCAACGAAAAGGCGGCCAGGCTGTCCGGCATAAACACCAACGGGGTGCTGTTCTTTGCCTACACCAACATGGGATTCCTAGCCGCCGTGGCGGCGCTGGTGTGCATGGCCCGCTTCAACTCGGCTTTCCCCGACCTGGGCAGAGGGTTCGAGCTTGACGCCATCGGATCCTGCTTCATAGGAGGAGCCTCGGCTTACGGCGGCGTGGGAACCGTCGGCGGCACTCTTATAGGCACGATATTCATAGGAATACTGAACAACGGAATGTCTATACTCGGCATCAACGTAAACTGGCAGCAGGCCGTCAAGGGCGGGGTCTTGCTGGCCGCCGTCGCGTTCGACGTAATCTCCAAAAAACGCAAAGGGGCCATGTAAAGGGAAAAAAAGAAGCAGCAAGCCGCCCCCGCAGGGCAAACTTGCTGCTTTTATCGTGCGCCGATCCGAGCGTTAACTGAAAGTCGACCAGGAGGAGCTGTCGAGCGCCTTGTCGTCCACGTCCTTCTGGTATTGTATGCGCGGCATACCCAGGGTAACTATCCCGGAGTTGGGGTCGACGGTGAAATTACGGCCGTCGGCTTCTGGATCCTCGCCAATGACGGTGTTGTCCGGTATATAGTTGTGCGAGTCGATGATGGCGCGTTTAATACGGCAGTTGCGGCCTATGACCACGCCCTGGCCTATGATGCACTCCTCTATGACCGTTCCGGGCTGAACCACACAGTTGCGGGACAGCACCGAACTCTGAACCTTAGCCCCCAAAACACGGCTTCCTTCCGCTATGAGTGTACGGTTTACCGTGCAGTCCAGCCCTTCGACCGGATAGGAGTAGGAGGGCGGATCGGCGAAGGAGACGGTACGAATAGGCCACCTTGGGTTATAGAGAGTCATCTCCGAGTCGTAGCTCAAAAGCTCCATGTGCGTCTCCCAGTAGGCTTTGATCGTTCCGACGTCACGCCAGTAAGGCTTGTCCGCCCGCCACTGGTGCGTCTTATTCACGTCACGGGAGGAGTGCGGGAGAACGTTGGTCGAGAAATCGTAAGCATATACCCGCGCCTTCTGCTGAACCAGATAGGGGATGATATCCCGCCCGAAGTCGTGGCTGGACGGCAGCTGAGAGTCGTGTATCAGAGCCTCCTCCAAGATACTCCGCTTGAAAATGTAGTTGCCCATGGACACGTAGCAGAAGCCGGGCTTGTCCGGTATCTCGGGCGGAACCTCCGGTTTTTCGTAAAATTCGACAATACGTCCGGAGGCGTCGGTTTTTATGCAGCCGAACTGGCTGGCCTCGGAGAGAGGGACAACGTTGGCCGCCACGGTAACGTCGGCCTTAAGCCCCTGATGTCTTTCCAGCATCTGCTCCACATCCATCTTGTAGATGTGGTCTGCGGCGAAAATACACACTTCGTCGGCCCGGAACAGAGAAATGAGGTGCATGTTCTGGAACACCGCGTCCGCGGTTCCCTGGAACCAATGTTCGCCGCGCCACATCTGCGCCGGCACGTTGGTGACGAAGAAGTCGCGCCCGCGCAAAGCGCCGCCGAACTGCCATCCCTGTTCGATGTGCTCGTTGAGGGACTGACTCTTGAACTGAACGAGGACGTAAACAGCGAAGACTCCGCTGTTCACCAGATTGGAAAGAGCAAAATCAATGATGCGGTATTTGGCGCCAAAGTAAACGGCTGGTTTGGCTCTGTAACGCGTCAAAGGCATTAAGCGTTCGCCTTTACCTCCAGCGAGAACTATTCCGAGAACTCTTCCGTACTTTCCTCCAGCCATGATCGAATCTCCCTTTCCTTCCTTAAATAAGGATTATATATTTTTGTACAGCTTTTCATACAGCACTGCCGATTTCCCCCAGGAAAAGTCCTCTTTCATTCCCTTGGAACGTACCTTGCTCCATGCTTTGGGATCGGAAAATCTTTCTATGGCGCGGCGCAGCGACCAAAGCATCCCCTGGGTGTCGTAGGTTAAAAACGTGAATCCGTTTCCGCCCCCTTCGGCGTCGGCGTCCACCACCGTGTCGCTGAGTCCGCCTACCTCGCGGGCCACCGGAACCGTGCCGTAGCGCATCGCTATAAGCTGAGACAACCCGCACGGCTCAAAAAGCGACGGCATGAGATAAATGTCGCCCCCTGCGTAAATCAGGTGGGCAAGAGGCTCGTTGAATCCGGTGAAGAGGCATAACGAATCGCTGTGGTTGGCGGCCATGCCTTTGATTGTGTCTTCGATCCAGCGATGTCCGCTGCCCAGGAAAATGAACTTGGCGCCGAGGTCGTTGATCTGCTCAAGGGCCGGCAGTATGATATCGAACCCTTTTTGCTCCACCAAACGTGAAACGCACACGACAATAGGGCCGGTGTAGTCCGGGTCGAAGGACGCTCTCTTCAGCAGCTCAACCCGGCACGCGTCTTTACCGCCCATAGATTTGACCGAGTACCCCTCGGGCAGCATGGAGTCATTGGAAGGATCCCAGTATTCTACGTCAATTCCGTTCAATATTCCCTGCAGCTTGTGCCGCTGGGAATACAGAACTCCCGAAAGCTCCTGAGTTGACTCGTAAGTCTGTATCTCCCACGCGTAACGCGGAGAAACGGTGGTTACGGCGGAGGTGCTCAGGATAGCGCCTTTGAGCAGGTTAATCTGACCGTAAAATTCTATTCCCCACGGATTGAAACACGAAGGGTCGATTCCGGATTCGGCAAAGAAGGGGCCGGGGTGGAATATTCCCTGATGGGCTACGTTGTGCAGGGTGATCACGCTTTTACGGCTGCTGAGTTCGCCGTATTGCCGGTTCCAAGCCAATAGGCAAGGCAAAGCGGCGCTCGTCCAATCATGGCAGTGAAAAACGTCGGGCGACCAGTCCGTAGCGTTTTCCAGGTCGAGAGCCTGCATACAAAAAACCATAAATGGACGCACCGTAAAATTATTGAGCAGCGGCGGGTACATCTCGCCCGCGTAATAATCCGATTCCAGAAAATACACGGGCAAACCATCCACGTCAATACGATGCACGCTCGCCTCGACCACCGCCCCGGCGTATGAGGCCGAGACTTTTTGCGGCAATGTGGTCACTTCGTGACCGGCATCCTTGACGGTTTTCAAGACTCCCGGCCAGGCGGGAGTAACGACGCGGACGTCGATACCGCGTTTCACAAGCGCCTTGGGCAACGACCCCACAACGTCACCCAGCCCGCCGACTTTTGAAAAGGGGGCGAATTCGGTTCCTACGAAAAGAACCTTCGGACTCGACGGCTTCACAGTTTTGGAACTCTGTCGCGTGACCATACAGCTACCAGCCTCCTACATTCCTCTGAAGTCGATAAAATACGCCTTCGACGAGTATTCTCTGACTACCCGGTGAGTGTTGAAGAAAGACGCGTTCAAAGCGATGGTGTGTTGCATCATGCTGAGCCATTTGTCTTGGTTTTCGTAGTAAGTGGGGATAATCTTCTTTTGAAGTTTATCGTAAAGGTCGATTGCGTCAAGCGATTCGTCATAATGGCTCTCGTAGTCGGCCGCGCTCGGTTCCGGGCCTATGGACCACCCGGTGACGTCCTCTATCCAGCCCTCGATCCACCACCCGTCGAGAACCGAGAAATTCATTATGCCGTTCATCGTGCATTTCATTCCGCTTGTGCCGCTTGCCTCGCGCGGGCGCATGGGCGTGTTCAGCCACACGTCCACCCCTTGCGTCAGAAGCGAGGCTATTTCCATGTTGTAGTTGTCGATAAAGACAATGGAAATGTTGTCCTCGAGTTCCTTGGCGGTCTTTTTGATTTTCTGCAGGACGGCCTTGCCTCCGTTGTCGCTCGGGTGCGCCTTTCCCGCGAAGATGAACTGCACCTTACGTCCTCCGGCCACCTCCGTAAAACGCTTGATGTTAGAAAAAAGCAGCTCGGCCCGCTTATAAGTCGCCGCGCGGCGCGCAAATCCCAGCGTAAGCACCTCCGGGTCAAGCTGTTTGCCCGTTGTTTCAAGCACCCGAGCGAAAAGGCGCAGCTTGGCGGCCAGGTGCGCCGCCCAGATTTCCTTTTTGGGTATGGTCAAAGCCTGGACAAGACGCCCCGGATCCTGATCCCAGCCCGGAATGTGTTTATTGTAGATCTTGAGCATACCGGAACTGACCCACGTGGTCGGGTGAACGCCGTTGGTGACCCAGTCCACGGTTTCCATTTTGAACATGTCGTTGCTGACTTCCGCGTGCTTCTTGGCCACTCCGTTGACGTAACGGCTGTAGCGCAGGCCGAGTTCCGTCATGGAAACCCCGGGCACGTCGGGCATCATGCGCTTGATGGTCGCCAAAGCGTCAGGGGGGAAAACGTGATCAATAAGCCCGAACTCGAAATAATCGTGCCCGGCCGGCACAGGGGTATGCGTTGTAAATACCACCTGCTCCCTGATTTTGTCGGAATCGTAGTACCCTTGCTCGCGCATGAGTTCCAGGGTCAAAAATCCCGCGTGGCCTTCATTGAGGTGGAACGTCTCAATATTCATGTAGCCAAGGTCGCGCAACATCCTCAAGCCCCCGACACCCAGAACGAATTCCTGGCAGAGGCGGTAGTTGTTGTCGCCGCCGTACAGATACCAGCACAGCTTGCGATCGTCCGGATGATTTGGCTCGAAATCCGTATCCAGGAAATAAATCGGCAGAGGGTATCCCGTGGCTCCAATCAGCTCATAAACCCAGACCCCCACCTGTATTTCCCGTCCTTGCAACGTCAGGGATATCCGGTTCGGCAAAAGGGTCAGTTCGTGCGCGGGGTTCCACTGAACGGGCTTTTCTTTCTGCCAGCCTTCGTCGTTGAACTCCTGAACAAAATAGCCTTTGCGGTAAAGCAGCGTTACGCCCGCCATAGGCACGCCCAAGTCCGCGGCGCTTTTCAGTATGTCGCCAGCCAGAACGCCAAGTCCCCCGGAATATGTCGGTATGGACTCCTTAAGCCCTACTTCCATCGAAAAGTAGGCGAGCGGTCTGAACGCTGGGTCGTGTTCCATCAAGTTCCTCAGGGAATGGCCGAGGTCGCTTTTCTGAATTCTCTTTACCACCTATGAAAACTCCCCTTTCTGTAGCTTAATAAGGATGTCGCCTTTACAGCCGCATTATCTCATCAAATTCCGCGTACGTGAATAGCAAATCGTCCCAAAACTCACCTTTTGAAGCCTAGCGCCCGTATAGCTGAGTGAGAGTTTTGATTTGCGCCGCCAGTTCGTCGGTGAGCCTGTCCGGCATCATACGCCACTCCCAATTACCCTTTGGGGTGGATGGGATGTTCATGCGGCACTTCGCCCCCAGTTCCAGATAGTCCTGCATTTGAACAACAGCGGTCTCGGCTACGGAAGACATGGCCATACGTATCATGTCGCCGCAAATCGTATCGCTGGTGACTTCCTTGCCTAGATATAAAATAAGGTTGGAAAGTTCCTCGGAGGAGCCTTCCTCCTCGAACCAGCCTTTGGACGTATTGTTGTCGTGCGTCCCGGTGTACACCACGTTGTCAGGGGTATGGTTGTGCGGCGCGTGAGTGTTGTACGCGGGATGTCCGAAGGCAAACTGCAAAATGACCATTCCGGGCAGTCCCATGTTTTTGCGCGCCATTTCGATACCGGGGGTCAAAACGCCCAGGTTTTCCGCCCAGAAGGGCCTTTTCGGAAATTCCCAGCAAAGACGCGCGAAGAAACGTTCGTGGGGGACGCTGCGCCAGCAACCCTTCTCGGCCGTCTCCGCGTCTCCCGGAACCGACCAGTACCCTATCAATCCCCGGAAATGATCGATTCGTACCTTGTCGAAATACAACATGAGGCGATGAATACGATCCATCCACCACTGGAATCCGTCGGCCTCCATAACGTCCCACCGGTACAGGGGGTTTCCCCAAAGCTGTCCCGTGGAGCTGTAGTAATCGGGAGGCACGCCGGCGATAAAAATCGGCTTCATATCCTCGTCCAGCTCGAAAAGGTGCGGATGTGCCCATACGTCCGCGCTGTCCATCGTCATATATATGGGGACGTCCCCGACCAGCTCAACGCCGAATTTGTCCAGGCACTCCCGCAAAGACGTCATCTGCATATGAAAAACGAACTGGACGAACCTGTGGTATTCTATCTCGTCTCTCGCGGTCTCCCACATTTTGTGCAACGCCTCGTGGTGCCGGTATTTCAAGCCCTCCGGCCACTCGTACCAGCATTTTCCCTGCTGCTTTTCCTTTATTGTCACGAAAAAGCTGTACGGCTCAAGCCAAGCCCGGTTAGCGGTGAAAAAATCCTCGTACTCCGTCGGACGTCCCGTCTGCTTGAAATTCGACCATGCGCGGCGTAAAAGCGTCTCCTTAACGTTCTTGACCAGGTCGTAATCCACTCGTCCATGACTGAAAACGGGCAGATCTTTGAGGTCTTCCTTGTCGAGCAGCCCAGAACTTACCATCGCTTCGGGGCTTATAAACAACGGCTCGGAAGCAAAGGCCGAAGTCGGGCTGTACGGCGAATTTCCGCATCCGGAATCGATCGTGGTCAAAGGAAGCACCTGCCACAAGGATTGTCCCGCGTTTTTAAGGAATTCTACAAATCTGACGGCTTCAGGCCCCAAGTCTCCTATGCCGTATTTGGACGGCAAGGAAAACAGCGGAAGAAGCACTCCACTTTTGCGCAACCGCAGGTTCCCCCTTTTTATATACTTCTCAGAATCGAATTATACTTTTCGTATTGTACCATCAATAACCGATATCGTCGCCCCCATATGTCACGCGTCCGCCGCATATGGTCATGGCCACGCCGATTTTCCAGAGGTCGGAGGGCGGCGTCAGGAATGGGTCTTCGTCCAGGACCACCAGGTCGGCGTCGCGCCCCGGTACGATTTCCCCGCGCCTTTTCTCGTTGTATCCGTGCCACGCGTTATCCCAGGTATAAAGCGCAAACGCTTCCGCGACGGAAAGTTTTTCCTCCGGCATCCAGCCGCCTTCAGGCTTGCCGTCCTGGCTTTGCCGCGTTACGGCGGCGTGTATGCCGCAAAGCGGCCTCAGACTTTCAATAGGCGCGTCCGAACCGCCCGAGAGCGCTATGCCCTTCCGAAGCATGGTTTTCCAGCGATAGCTTCGGCTTGCCAGCCCGCTTCCAAGGCGCTTGTCGGCCATATCCCGGTCGGACGGCACGAAAGACGGCTGGATCGCCGCCCCGACGCCCAGTTTTTTCATGCGGGCAAGCTGGCCGTCGTCAGCTATCTGCGCATGCACAATTTGGTGGCGGACGACTCCGGGAGCGTCAGCCTGGGCCGCCTCGAACGCGTCGAGGCACATATCCAGAGCCCCGTCTCCTATGGCGTGTACGGCGACCTGCATACCGGACGAATGGGCAATGGAAACAAGCTCGTTTAACTCGCCTTGCTCGTGTATCGCCAAGCCCCGTTCCCCGGGTTTGTCGGCGTAGTCGCGGCGCAGCCGCGCGGTACGCCCTCCCAGCGACCCGTCGCACAGGAGTTTGAACGAACCTATCTGGCAAAACGGCGTGCCATCCCCTGTCCGCCAGCCCTCGGACAAGAAGTCAAGCAACAGTTCGCGCCTGGGAAGGGAAAATTTCAGACGGGCGCGGAATGGCAGTTTTCCCCCTTTTTCAGCGCTCGCGTAGAAATCTATGAGACGCCGGAAATCGTACCCGAACATGCCCATGTCCTCCGTGTGCAACGAGGTCAGCCCGAAGCTCGCCGCCAGCGGCCCATATTTTTCCAGCAGCCGCAGCATGTCCTGATTTTTGAGTCCCGGAATACTTTCGTCAACATAGCGTATCGCCGTATCGCAGAGTATCCCGTTAGGGCTCCCGTCGTCATCCAGTTCTATAACGCCTCCCGCGGCGCGGGTATCCGGCGTTATGCCCAGCATTTTGACGGCCGCCGAGTTGATCACAACGACGTGCCCGCAGACGCGTGTCAGCGCAACAGGGTTGCGCGGCGACAGCTCGTCCAGGTCGTAACGATTCGGCATCCGTTCCATAAATGTGTGGTTCCAGCCGATCCCCCTGTACCATTCTCCTTCGGGAAGCGGGTGTTTCTCTATATGCCTGCCGAGCGCGGCCTTGATGTCCACAATAGAACGGCAGGGCTTCAAATCCAGCAGCTCCTGCGACTCCATCCAGCTCATGAAATGCAGGTGGGAATCGCCGAACCCGGGGAATACCGCCCTCCCTTTCAGGTTCAATACTTCCGCGTCTTCCGTGCGGAGGTTGGCGGCGCTTCCAACCTCCGCCACACGCCCTCCCTCGATCAAAAGGGCTTCAGCCATGCCGAAGGGGGTATGCACACGTCCCCCCACCAGCGCGATTTTTTTATTGTACATGCGGGGCTTCCGCTTCGATATCTCGCCTTCCGACATCATTTGCCTCCTAACGTGTACCGTGAAAATCGGGCGCGCAAAAACCGCTCGCCCTGATATCAGTTTTTAACGGCAAGCGTTTCTCTCACAATTTCCATGCCGCGCGTTACGAGGCTCTCGTCGGCCTGGCTGCCCATGTGTCCTATGCGGAACACTTTGCCGGCCAGCGGGCCGTAGTTGCCGCCCACAACCAATCCGCGCGAGCGCAAAGCCGCGTCCAACTCCTCCCAGGTCCATCCCTTTGGCACGTAAAAAGCGCTGACCGTCGGCGAACACATATCCTCATTCAACGGGAAAAGCTCTATGCCGGCCTCCGCCGCCAGCTTACGGCAAAGAGACGCCGCCCGGCAATGACGGGCAAAAACGTTTTCCATTCCTTCTTTCATGATTGAGGACAGGGAGCGGTTGAGAGCCGACATACCGTGCCAATCGTGGGTATATGGCGCCGGGACGCGGGGCACGTCCCGCCAGGGCAGATAGGAGTCGTAGCCGCAGTAGCCGACGTTTTCCATCACTTTCCACGCGCGCTCGCTTATGGTGGACATCGAAAGGGAAGAAGGCATGGACAGCGCCTTCTGGCTTCCGAGAAGCCCTATGTCGATTCCATTGGCGTCCACGCCAACCTCCGCGCCGCCGCCGCTCGACACAAAGTCGACCAAAAACAGCGCGCCGGTCTCACGCGCTATGTCTCCCAGCTCCTTCAAAGGCATTAAAGTTCCGCTGGGAGTCTCGCAGTGCACTGCGGTGATCATCTTCGGCCGGAAACGCAGCGCGGACTCTCGTACCTTCCGAGGGTCGGGGAGGGAATTGTACTCCGCCGCCACCGTTTCGGTTTTCATTCCGATACTTTTCGCCATGTCGGCAAACCCCTCGCCAAACAGGCCGGACGCCACGGCAAGAAGCCTGTCTCCGGGCTCTAGGGCGCTCTTAAGGCCGCCCCACAGCGCGGACATGGCCTCGCCTGAGGTAATGACCACGCTTTCTTTCGTCCCGAGAAGTTTTTGCAGCAGCTTTTGATTATCCGCGTAAAGCCTGAGAAACTCCGGCTCCAAGTCGGCGCTTCCGAAATCCGTAAGCCATGATTCCCTTATGTTACGCGGCACAGACACCGGGCCGGGAACCAGTCCTACAGGATATTCGTTCATCGTCCGCCCTGCAGCGCTTCGATCATGCTTTCCGCAAAAACGAGCAGTTCTTCCCTCGAAATGCCCCGGGCCTCGAAGGTGACGGTTTGCGTGTCCAGAGCTGCCGCCAGCGATTGCCCCGTCAGGCTGTCGCGCTCCAGCACGGCGCGCCTGCCGGCGACGCTAAGGGTTTCATACGTGGATAAAAAGCCTATAGGCCCGTCATCGGAGGAAATTATACCCTCCGGGACGAAAAGTTTAGTGGGGCC
>WRKN01000063.1 GCA_009778055.1 Synergistaceae bacterium | reverse complement strand
GGTTCGATGAGTCAGGCCACCACCAGGACCGGAGACGTGCGTTTCGTATGGGACATAACCGGGGACGACCCCTCAGTTTTGGGGACGGGCTCCGCGGCCGCCAGGCTGGAGCTTGACCGCCTGATCAGACGCCTCGACAGATTGAAGGACGACAGAGGAGCTCTTCAGACCCAGTTGGACGCTATCGACAAGGAGCTGGCGGAGATAGACGCCCGCGTGGACGAGCTGCAAAGACAATAGCGCCGTAGCCTTAACAGACAGGAGAGTGTTGTGATGAAGCGTATCGCAGTCCTAACCAGCGGAGGGGACGCCCCGGGCATGAATGCCGCTATCAGGGCCGTGTCAAGGACATGTGATTTTAACGAAAAAGAATGTCTGGGCGTCACTCGCGGATACGAAGGGCTGATAGACGGAGATTTTATTCCCCTGAACAGGGCGGCGGTTGGCGGTATCCTTCACAAGGGAGGCACGATGCTGAAGACCGCGCGCAGCTCCCGTTTCAAAACCGAGGAAGGAGTTCAGGAAGCGAAACAGCAAATGCAGGCGGCCGGAATAGAGGGCCTGGTTGTTGTAGGCGGGGACGGCTCCTTTCGCGGCGCCAAAGAGCTTCACGACGTGGGAGTGCCGACTATAGGCGTGCCCGCCACAATAGATAACGACATAGCCGGCACGGATGAGACTATCGGTTTCGACACGGCGGTCAACACCGCGCTGGAGGCCGTCAGACGCCTTCGTGACACGGCTTCGAGCCACGACCGCCTGTTCATCGTGGAGGTCATGGGACGGAACGCGGGTTTTCTGCCCCTGGAAGTGGCGGTGGCCACGGGGGCGGAGTACGTGGTTGTGCCTGAGCTGCCTCTGAGCATAGGTAACCTTTGCCATAAGCTGAGGATTTCTCACGAGAACAAAAAATCCCATACTTTGATAATTCTGGCTGAAGGCGTCATGACGGCCAACGAAATGAAAGACAAACTGCAGGACACGGGCGGTTATGACGCCCGCGTCACGGTGCTGGGCCATATTCAAAGAGGCGGAAGCCCCACTTCGTTTGACTCGGTTCTCGCGTCCCGGATGGGGGCATACGCGGCGGAATCCCTGTTCGTAGGGAAAAGCGGCGTCATGGTCGGCAACGTAAGCGGCAGGATGACTCTTTCCGATTTGGAAAGGGCATGGCTTGAGCAGAAAACTCTAAGCCCCGAGCTTTTAGGACTTATAGAAAAACTGAATTAAGGCCCGTTTGGTCTTATTAAAGTATGAACTTTGAAGCATTGCAGCGTATAGTGGCCTCCAATGCCCAAGGACGCGGGGTTTCGGCTCTGTGTCGTGCTGAGTATTGGAAAAACGCGCTTCAGCTTTTCATCAAAGCCTCGCGTATTCTTATAATAACGGGTTTTTACATTGAAAAAGCCGGCGCTCCCGAAACGGACGGGCCTCCGGGGGCCGTCGCGCTGGGGCGGGCATTGGAGCGCGCGGGCAAATCCGCGGTCGTTCTCACCGACCGCAGGAATTATCCTTGTCTTAGAGGCTGCTCGGAGAGCGTGGATGGGCCTGTGACCGTTTCCGTGGATGACTATGGGGAAATTCCGGCGGACGCGGATCTGCTGGTGTTCATTGAGCGCCCCGGGCACGCCTCCGACGGACGTTACTACAACATGGAAGGAACTGACGTCAGCGGCGTGACCGCACCGTTGGACAGGGCGTCCGAGGTATTTTTGAAGCGGGGTGTTCCTGTTTTGGGGATAGGAGACGGCGGCAACGAAGCGGGCATGGGCCTGCTGTATGACTCGCTCGCCGCCCGGCTGCCCCAATACGGGCCTTTCCTTTCAAAGGTTCCCGCCACAGTCTGCCTGCCGGTTGACGTTTCAAATTGGGGAGCTTACGCGCTTACCGCCGTTTTGTCGGCATTTTATCGCTGCTGGCTGGGGCTGGACTATGGGGAAGAGGAGGCGATGCTTTCGGCCGTTTTGGATGCGGGCGCGGTAGACGGGGTCACCGGCCGTCCTGATCATTCCGTGGACGGGATTTCGCTGACGGAATTGAACGATACTGCCCTGAAAATCAAAAACTGGTATTCCGAGGGTTTTAAGATATAATGGCTGATAAGAAAAAACCTTTTGTGCTGCTTGTGGTTCTTTTTGCCACAGTTTTATTGCTCCTTTCTTTTTGGGTCATTCGTCAGAACAGCAGCAAACCGGGCGAATCTCTTCTGATTCACGACGTGGTGATCAGCACCGAGGTTGACGACACCAGACGCCTTACCGGCGTAGTCTCGAGATTTCCATATGGTTCGCGTCAGATTTGTATGCGTTTCAACTACAGTAAAGCCCCGGAAGGGGCTGAAATCAGAATCCTGTGGTTTATGGGAGATAAACTGGTTCAGTCTGACTCATATGTATTGCCTGCTTCGTACGGCTCCAGAATATACTGTCTGACTCTGGAAAATGGTCAGCCTTTACCCAAGGGTTCGTATTCCGTGGGCATTTTGAGTAACGCTGAACGTATATCGGATTTCAGATTCGAAATTTATTGAGGTGAATTGATTGACATGGCAAAGTTAAAAGAAGGGGAAACCACGCCGGCCGAGACAGAGGAGAAGAAAAAAGTCACGCGGAGAGTCCGGTCAAAGGAAATGGAAGTTCCGCCCGAGAACGCCGAAGCGGCGCGCGTGAAGGAAACCAGGACTCGCCGCGTCAAAGCGGCGGCGGAGCCATCGGAAGAAGAGCGTCCGCCCAACAGCGAGAGCAGCGAGGTTTCCGCTGAAGCCGCTCCCGCGCAAAGCGCCCCCCCGCCTCTCCCGGCCGCCGCCCCGGCGCCGGAAACGTACAGTCCCCCGATTCCCAAGCACTCCTATGGCTACCTTGCGGCCCAGACGCTGGCCGACCTCCGTAAAATAGGAAAAGAATTGAACGTCTCCGGCTGCATGGCGTCCAGAAAAGACGATTTGATCATTTCCGTTCTCAGAGCGCAGGCCGAGAGCATGAACTACAAGTTCGGGGGCGGCACTCTCGAAATACTCCCGGAAGGCTTCGGCTTTCTGCGCCCCAAGGGTATGCTGCCGACGGACAGCGACGTTTACCTTTCGGTCTCCCAGATCAGGCGTTTCGGCCTGCGCAACGGAGACGTCATCTGGGGGCTGATCCGTCCCCCGCGCGAGCAGGAGCACTACGAAGCGCTGCTTCGCGTCGAAACCGTAAACTTCTCGGACCCTGAGCAGTCCCGCAAACGCGCTCAATTCGGTCAGTTGACCCCCATATTCCCCAACGAAAAAATGAGCCTGGAGACAGGGGCCAAGGATTTGGCCAACCGGCTTGTGGATATGTTCGCCCCCATCGGAATGGGGCAGCGGGCGCTGATAGTGTCGCCCCCCAAGGCCGGAAAAACGACCCTGCTGAAGCGCATTGCCGGCGCTATCTCCGCCAACTGCCCGGACGTCATCCTCATGGCGCTCCTGATTGACGAGCGTCCCGAGGAGGTTACGGACATCGCCAGATCCGTGGATGGGGAGGTCATCGCCTCGACCTTCGACCGGCCTGCCGACGAGCACATACGCGTGGCCAACCTGGCGCTTGAAAAAGCCAAACGCCTGGCGGAGGCCCAAAGAGACGTCGTCATTTTGCTGGACTCGATAACCCGCCTGGCAAGGGCGTCCAACCTGACGGTTCCTCCTTCGGGCAGAACCCTTTCCGGCGGACTCGATCCCTCCGGCCTTTATTTTCCGAAGCGCTTCTTCGGCGCCGCGCGCAATTTCGAGGAAGGGGGAAGCCTGACCATAATAGGCACAGCCCTCACCGATACCGGAAGCCGCATGGACGACGTGATTTACGAGGAATTCAAAGGAACCGGCAACATGGAGCTTCACCTTTCGCGCAAGCTGGCCGAGCAGCGCATATTCCCCGCGATAGACATCACCCGCTCCGGGACGCGCCGCGAGGAACTCCTGATACCCGAGGACGAACTCGCGCGCCTGTGGGTGCTGCGCAAACGCATCGTCGGGGTTGACGAAGCGGGCGCCCTCAACCTCATCCTCGACAAGCTCAAGCAGACTCAGACGAACAAAGATTTTTTAATGTCCATAAGAGTTTAACGCGCGCCCTCTCGTGACCGCTATGGATATGAGCAAAACCGAAAAGCGCGCCGATGCCCCAAAAGCCCATAACGAGGGTGTCTATCACCTTCAATTGAAGCCGGGCGACGTGCCGGGGTATGTCATTCTGCCAGGAGCGCCGGAACGGGTGGCTCTGATAGCGAAAAACTGGAGCGACGTCAGGGAGGCAGCGTATTACAGGGAATTTAAGACGATGACCGGCGCGTACAAGGGGATGAGGTTAGCCGCGACGTCCACCGGCATAGGCGGACCCAGCTCCGAAATATGTATCCACGAACTTAACGCCCTGGGCGTTCACACCTGTATACGCGTCGGAACCACCGGCAGCATAACGCCGGAATTCGACCTGGGCGATCTGATTATACCTGTGGCCTGCGTGCGCAAGGACGGAACCTCCTCTGCCTATGTCGAACCGGAATTCCCGGCATTCGCCGACATACGAGTCGTTACGGCGCTGACGCAGGCCTGTGAAAAACTGGGGTTTCGCTACGGCCTCGGACTCAGCTATACGGTCGGCTCTTTTTACGTAGGGCAGGGGCGGCCTCTCTCCGAAGGGGGCTACTGGCCAAGTTTCGCGGAAAAAATCATCCCCGACCTCCAACAGGCCCGAGTGACGAACATCGAGATGGAAACCTCCGCTCAATACGTCGTCGGATACCTGCACGGTATGCGCATGGGGGCGGTGCTGTCGGTGATCGCCAACCGCGCGCTGAACCGCTGGGGCGATGAAGGCGGGGAGGAAAAGGCCTGTCTCGCGGCATGTGAAGCTATGAAAATTCTGGGAGAGAAAGACTGACCGCCAAAAACGAAAACGCCGCCTGATACCAATTGGCCATGCCTTTCAAATGGCGTTTCTTTTAGTATAATTGAAAATGTTTGTAGTGACGAATAAATTACCCGAAAGAAGATGGTCGTTTTGATGAACAAGCTGAGAACTCAAATGCGCTGGATCATGGTGGTAATAGCCACCGCTTTCATCTTGTCCTCGTTTTTGATGTATGAGCGCGGCGGCAGGGGCGGCGGTTCGTCCGGCGGCGCGAGGGGGGACTACGCGGTGGCCGAGGTCAACGGCAGGCGGCTGATGCTTTCCACGATGTACGAACATCTCCAGACACGTATGGATGGTTCGGGCGGCAGGGAAATAACCTCCATGGACTTTCAGGCGGTGCTCGAAGAGTACGCGGTCGAGGCGCAGATGGCCCAGGAAATCAGGAACAGCGGTATTACCGTCACGGACGCGGAAGTTGACCAGGTCATGAAAGAGTACGTGGACCAGATATTTCCGACCAGGGAGTCATTCCAGCAGTATCTTGACCGAACTGGCAGAAAACTGGCCGATTATAAGAAAGACCTTGCCCAGCAGATAATCAGGCAAAAATTTATAGAAGAATCCATCGGTGCGGTTACGGTCGATGAAGACGAGGCGGCTAATTTCTACGACAGAATGAAAAACCTGTTTTTCAGCCAGCCTTCCGGCTACAGGGCAAACCTGGCGCGCTTTTCGTCCGAGGCGGAGGCCCTGCGGGTGAGGGAACTCCTATCCGAAGGCCGTTCGTGGGAAGAGGCCACGTCCCATGACGTAATGATTCCCTCGGACGTTATCTACGTGACGGAGGAACCCATGTTTTTCTCCGACGCGGCGTTCAACGATTATCTGCTGCCCATGAAGTCCGTTGAGCTCGGCGTGGCCAGCCCTGTTTTCGAAATGGCCAGCGACGACTTTGTAGTAGGTGTCAAGAGCGAGAGAGTCGAAGAAAGGGTGACGCCGTACGATGAAGTAAGCGCGGATGTCCGGACTTTTTTGCATCAGCAGAAAGAGCGGGAGGCCGTCAGCAACTTCAGCGCCGGGCTGTTCAGCAGGGCCAGAGTAGTAATATTGGACCCCAGCCTTTTCCCGTCGCCTGAACCGGACTTCCAGCCCGTGGCGGACGCCCCGGAAAACACGCCCGACACCGCCGCGGAGGAGGATGGCAATCCGACAGATTCAGTTTCAGAGTCAGAGTAAATGACAATCTGTAAACATTAGGGCTCCAAAGGGAGAGGGCTCCGAAGGGAGAAAGGCCTTGCGGTCAAAGTTTTCGTCTGCTTTTCCCGGTCTGCGTATCCTGGATTATTTCATTGTTAAGGAAATGGCCGGGCCTTTTGTGTTCGGCATGATGATCTTCACCATGATTCTGGTGGCGGGAGACCTTTTGTTCGAGGCCGCCAAGCTGGTCATAGAGCGCGGTGTGGCGTTGAGCGTCGTGTGCCGTTTGTTCTTTTACCGTCTGCCGGAAGTCATAGCGTGGACGCTGCCCATGTCCTGCCTGTTGTCAACGCTTCTTAGCATGACGCGCCTCTCCTCAAACAGCGAACTGATTGCCATCAGGTCGCTAGGGATACCATTCCGCAGGGTACTCCGTCCGATTATAACCGCGTCTTTTTTCGTAGCGGCCGGCGCGCTGCTGTTCACCGAAACCATAGTCCCGTTCACCGCGCAGGCCGCGGATACTCTTATGAGGTATGAAATTCTGAAAAACCAGGCGTCCGCCATTCAGGACAAAGTCTTCATGCGCGACGAAAGCGGAGGAGAATTGAGGCGCGTCGTTTATGTGGACAAGCTGGACGTAGACGCGGGAACTATGGAGGGCATAATGCTCTATGAATTCGACAGGGGACGCATGACGCGCTCCTCGTCGGCGCGCGGCGGGACGTGGCTGAACGGGGAATGGTGGCTCGACGACGGGCAGGTCTTTGAAATGACGGAAAAAGGGGAACCGCGCCTGTTGTTTCGTTTCGAGCGGCAGAAACTGGCCCTCAACATCTCGCCGGAGCAGCTCCGGCGCAGCACAAAAAGACCGGACGACATGAGCGCCCGCGAGCTGTGGGATTATGCCAGGCAGGCCGGCGCGATGGGGGCCAAGGTCTCCCAGCTCCTGGTCATATTCCACCTCAAGCTGGCCGTACCATGGTCATGTGTGGTACTGGCCGTCCTGGGGGCCAGTTTCGGGGCCTTTCGCAGGGGACGCTCGGGGTCGAGCGCCGGTTTTGGGTTCAGTGTAGTTATAGTGTTCGGCTACTATATGATAATGTCAGTATGCCGCGCGCTGGGCGAGAGCGGTAATATGGCCCCTATGCTCGCGGCCTGGACTCCCAACGGCATTTTCCTGGCCGGAGGGATTTATTTTTCGAGGAAGGTGGACTGAAGTGCGCGCGGAACAAGACGGCGCCACAGCCCTCATAGCCGGTGAAGGGGCGCTGCCTGTCGAGATCGCCAGGCGCTTGTCCGAACGCGGCAAAGCCCCTCTCGTCATAACCATGAGAAGCGACACGGATACCTTTCACGGTATAGCGGACCCCCTTATACGTTTTCGCTACCCAAAACTGAGCCGCGTCGTCGCTGAAATGCGAAAACACGGAGTACGGAGCGTAATAATGGCAGGGTTTGTACCGAAAAAACTCATCTATTTCCCGGCCCTGTTCGATCCCCTGACGCTTAAATACCTGGCCCGGATCCCTCGTGACGACCACTCCCTGCTCGCGGCTGTGGTGGACATCATGGAGAGCAACGGCATATCGGTTCTTCCCTATTGGCACATACTGCCGGAGTTCCTGGCTTCGGAGGGGCAGCTCGGGCACAGGCTCCCCACGGAAAAAGAGGAGCGCGACGCCGAGTACGGCGCGGCCGTATTGAAAGTTACTCTGCCCTGCTCCTTCGGACAGGCGCTGGTCGTGGCCGACGGCGCTGTCGTGGCGGTCGAGGCCCTGGAGGGCACGGACGCCATGATCAAACGCGCGGGGAGCCTGGTCTCCAAAGGAGTTCTCGTTAAAATGATGCGCCCGGATCAGGATCTCCGGTACGACTTACCGACCGTGGGGCCGGACACAATAGAGAACATGGCCGTAAACGGCCTGACCTGCCTCGCCGTGGAGGCGCGCCGGACCCTGATAGTGGAAGCGCAAAAAACCCTCGATCTGGCGAGGCTCAAAAATATCGCCATATGGGGATTGCCGTGCCAGTGTCAATGAAAAACAAACCATGAAGAACACGCTGCCCAGTTTTTTCGTAAGCTGCGGCGAAGTCAGCGGCGATCTCTACGCCGCCGACCTGATAACGGAACTGAGAAACGATTCGTCGGAAATATGGGGCATGATGGGCCCCAGGGGCGTTACGGCCGGCGGAGCGGCGGTATGGAGTTACGAGGAACTGAAGCTCATGGGCTTCACGGAGATTGTTCCGGCCATTCCGCGCGTGCTTAAACTACGAAACAGTATCGTACGCGAGGTCATGTCGCGTAACCCGGACGCGGTCGTCGTCGTGGACAGCCCCGACTTCCATTTCTCTCTGGTCGGAAAACTTCGCGCGGCCGGCTATAAAGGTCTGACTGTCTTTTTGGCCACACCGTCGGTATGGGCTTGGCGCAGCGGCAGGACAAAGCTGCTCAGGGATTATTTCGACCTCTGCTTCCCGCTCTTTTCCTTTGAGCACGACTTTTTGATAAAACGGGAAGTAAATTCGCGCTGGACGGCGCACCCGCTGGCTGTTCCCCTGGCGGGTTACTCGCCTCCGCCGGAGCTGGCGGCCCGTTATGGCGGCGGACGCGTTATAGCCCTAATGCCCGGAAGCCGCCGCTACGACATAAAAAATCACTTGCCGCAGTTGATAGAAACGGCGAAACTTCTGAAAAGCGAGCAATTTATCCCCGTGTTTTCCGTTGCGCCGGGGCTGTCCGAGCCATTGCGGGCGGAGCTGGCGGAGCGCGCCGCCGGCTTCGAGAGGTGGGATGGAGATGGATGCGCCCTGATGGCGGTCTCGGAGGCGGCAGTCGGGGTCAGCGGTACGGTCTCGGTGGAGGCCATGCTGCTCCGCCGCTTCATGGTCGTCATATACAACGGCAGGGGGCTGTCCTGGCTGCTCGCGCGCCTTCTCGTCCGCATACCATATATTTCCATCCCTAACTACCTGACGGACGAACCCATATACCCGGAACTTCTAAAAGACGACGCCAACCCGGAGCGCATAACGCGCGAGCTTCACGCCTACCTGGACGACCCGGCCAAAAAAGCGAAAGCCGACCGCCTCATGGACGCGGCGCAAAACGCGATGGGAACAACAAAAGCCGCGCCGTTCTGGGCACGCTCAATTCTGGACATGCTACCGCAAAAACAAGCCGGTTACCGATGAAATGCCTGATTGATGTTTACCCTTCGATAAATTTCCTGATCCATTAACGCCATCATATGTCAAAAAAAGAAACGGGGGCTTGCGCCCCCGTTTCAGCTTGTCGAGAAAAGCACTTAAAGTTCTTTTATAGCAATTTGATTTAATGTGTACTGTATCCATTTTCGGTAAACCAAGCTAAAATTTCTGATGTAGTGACGCGACTGAGAGCTTCAGCTATGGCAGTTTCCAATAATTCCTTCGTCCTGGCTTTGACTTTGCGTAAATAAGCCTTCATTTTTGACCACATCATTTCGATCGGATTCAAGTCCGGACTATACGGTGGCAGATATATAACGCTCGCTCCGGCTGCGATGATGGGATCAATCGCGCCCTTCACTTTATGAGATGTTAGGTTATCCATAATAACTATATCACCCTTATTAAGGCTAGGGGCAAGGCATTGGGATATGTATGCCTTAAAAAGTTCTCCGTTTAGCGCTCCTTCAAATACTAGAGGAACCATATTTCCGTTCGCTCTAATCGATGACAAAATTGAAGTACGTTCAAACCTGATATCGGGTATATAGTCTACTACTCGTTCTTTACTTAGGCTTCGTCCATATAATCTTGTCATGCCTGTATTTACACCACTTTCATCAAGGAATACCAATTTATCGATATCCATTTCCGGCTGAGACGCTTTCCAAGCGTTGCGTTTGGCTTTTACGTCCTCGCGGTTTTGCTCTATGGCGTGCAGCGTTTTTTTTATAGCAAAAACCAAGTTTGTTATTAATCGTTCTGCACAGTGCAGAAACACATACAGGCAGATTTAGTTCATCAATCAGTTCTTGTAGAGTAATATCAGGTTGTTCGTTGATTTTACTTGTTATTTGTTCCAAGTGTTGCTCCGATAATGCTGGTTTTCTCCCGTTCGGGTTCGGGCGTGCTTCATAGCTTCCAGTTTCTCTATAAAGTGCCCACAGTTTCGTAATTGTGCTTTTGTTTACTTCTTTTTCTTGGGCTATTTTGTCCTCTGTATCACCTCTTAGTTTGGCTTCAATAATGCGTTTACGCAAGTCATTTGATAATGGCTTCGGCATATTGTACAACACCCTTTCCCCTGTGGATGTTTACAATATACTGCAAAGTATACGTTATGTCAAATTGCTATAAAAGAATTTTCTCTTCCTAAAAAAATTCGCTTAATTGGCTGATCGTGTTATAATTACTGTGATGGTGAAACTAAAAGCGTAAGAAGAAACGGTGATTGAGGGTGCATTTTTACTCGTTTTACTAATTATGCCCGATGGCCTGTTTATTCTAAAACAATGTCATCGTCTTTTAAATTTAACAGGTTGCGCGGAGGAATTTGCATGGAAAACAGGATTTATGATTATGCAACAGGAAAAGAAATAAAAAGCAACCCCGAAGAACAATATCGTCAGTTATTTGAACACACACTAATTGATGACCTTGGTTATCCCAAAGAAAACATAGATATTGAAGTAATACTTCAAAGGGGTTCATCCCGTAATGCTGAAAAAATTGACATTGTCGTCTATAATAACAATGTTCATCGTCAAGAAAATATCTATATGATTATTGAAATTGAAACGCCAAAGAAAAAGTATGACTTACAGGCGTTTTCATATGTAACTGCAACGACAGCACCTTACGCTGTCTGGTTTGCAGGTTATGAAAAAACAAGCGATGGGCCTTATTATTTATACAGAGATATTTCAGTTGACCCCACCAAATTTATTCAAATTCCTACTTTGCCGAGGTATGGCGAAACACAAGACACTATAGGTAAATATAAAAAACAGGATTTAAAACCTGCAAAAGCTTTGAAACTCTTGTTTCATCGTCTACACTTTAAATTATATGGCGCAGGCCCTATTAAACGTGAAGAAAATGTTGCAAAAGAAATAATAAAACTCTTGTTTTGTAAGGTAATTGATGAATTGTCTCCAAGTGAATTATGCGAATTCCGCGCAACACCAAATGAATTAAAAACACGAGAAGGAAAAGGTGCAATTAAAGGCCGTATTGAAAATTTGTATGACACTCTTTTAAACGACCCTGACCTGAGTTCTTTATTTGCTGACGAACCTTTGGGATATGATAGTGAGTGGATTGCATATATGGTATCAGAACTTCAAGGCATAGGGTTACTTCACTCTGAAACAAATACTGATGCATTAGGCGATGCGTATGAAGTGTTATTACCCTCCACACTAAAAGGAGAGAGCGGGCAATTTTTTACACCCAGAGAGGTTGTCAGGTTTGCTATTGGCGTTATTGCCCCACAATACAGTAAGAGTGAAACTGTTCTCGACCCAGCATGTGGTTCAGGTGGATTTCTAACCATAGCTATTGAAAAATTTAGAAAGCAAATCGATGAACTTTATAGCAGAAGAGGGTTTTCGAAGGACAAATTGAATTCTCTACTAAAAGAATATGCCGGTAAGTACATTTTTGGTTGTGATATCGACCCTTTGTTATATAGAATAGCAAAGTCATATATGGCTATCATAGGTGATGGAAAAAGTAACATTCATAACCTTGATTCGTTAGAACCATTTGATAGACTACCAGTAAGTTTTATTTCGCGCGTTTCTCCAGGAACCATTGATATTGTCACAACAAATCCGCCGTTCGGAACGAAAATTGATGATATAAGGGATTATGTTCTTGAAAAATATGAACTTGGTCACAAAATTGTTAATGGTGAACCCACAAATGAAATTCTAAGCGGGCAAGACCCAGACAAATTGTTTTTAGAGCGTGATATCCAATTCCT
>WRKN01000062.1 GCA_009778055.1 Synergistaceae bacterium | reverse complement strand
TTTCAGGGCGAGCAGGGAGCCGTTGATGAGATGGAAGACTGGTGCCGCACAGGGCCGCTTTGTTCCAGAGTGACCGGCATATCCGTATCTGAGAACACGCCGGTTGAGGGAGAAACCGGTTTTGAGGTAAGGTGAGCTGTCGGCCGCAACCCCGGCGTCTTGATGGCAGCCATTTTTACCATACGGCCCTGCCCACCTGAGCGCCGGTCTGCGGCTCCCTGTCTTTTCCCATCATGTTTTCGAGCGCGGTAACCCGGTCTTCTATCGGCGGGTGAGTCGAGTACAACCTGCTGACGAAACCGGCTTTAGCCGGGTTGGCGATACACATGTTGCCGACAAGGGAACTCGCGCCGAGAACCTCCGCCTTCGAGTCGAAAGAGATTTTCGTCAACGCCCGCGAAAGCGCCTCCGGGTCGCGGGTGATCTTAACCGCCGTGGCGTCCGCCTGATATTCGCGGCGGCGCGAAAGCGCCAGACGTAAAACAGGCGCCACGATATAACCGAACACAAGGCATACTATGCCTATGGCGAGAATGAGCAGAGTGCCTTTCCCGCCCCCGCCTTTTCTGCCGCCTCTCGCGCCTCCTCTCAGGCTGCTTCTGAAAGCGACGCGGCACAGCAATTCGCCGAAGAACATAAAGCAGCCTATGCCGGCGACGGTGATGAGCATAAGGCGCGTGTCGCGGTTGCCGATGTGGGCGAGTTCATGAGCTATCACCGCCTGGAGTTCGGCTTTATTCAGCTTTTTGACTATGCCGGCGGTCAGGGCTATAGAGGCTGCTTCGGGTTTGCGCCCGGTCGCGAAGGCGTTCAGCGCCTCGTCATCAATGAGGTATATTTCCGGCGTAGGAAGCCCGGCCATGATGGCCGTGTTTTCGACCAGGCGGAACAGGTCGCGGTTTTCTTCCAGCGTAACGCGGCGGGCGTTGGTCATTCCAAGTATCATCGCGCCCCCCGCGCGGTAAGAAACTATAATCCATACGGCGGCGGCCAAAAACATCCAAGGGTAGACGTAGAGCGTAAGCTCCAGAGCCTGATTCGGAGCGCCGTGCCCGGCGATGCCCAGTTCGGCAAGCGACAGGACGCCAGTCTTGGTAAGCAAATAAGCAAATAAAAAGACCGTTATAAACAGCGCGACCGGAAAAGCGCACAGGAGCTTCACGGTTTTGCGGTTGTTGGCGGCTATATGGTCGTACACGTTCAAGGCGTCTTACCCCTGCTCGCCAAAAAGCTAAAATTGAACCCGAACCGGCTTATGAACTTCCGCCTTTTCGCTTTCGTCCAGTTCAAAAAACGCGATTTTTTTGAAATTGAACATGCCCGCTATAACCATGCTAGGGAAGGTCTGCGTGCGGTTGTTGAAAGTCAAAACCATGGAATTGTAGAAGCGGCGCGACGCCTGAATCTTATCCTCCGTGTCGGTGATTTCCTTCTGCAGCTCGATGAAGTTCTGATTGGCCTTGAGATCCGGGTACGACTCCGACAGGGCGAAAAGCGATTTGAGCGTCTGCCCGAGCGCGTTTTCCGCCGCCGAATGATTCTCGGCCCCGCCGGCCTGGCTCATCGCCGCGCTCCTGGCCGCCACCACCTTTTCGAGAGTCGAGCTTTCATGCTTGGCGTACCCTTTGACCGTTTCGACCAGGTTTGGAATGAGGTCGTAACGTCTTTTCAAATGAGTCTCGATGTCGCTCCAAGCCTCGGTGGTCTGGTTACGCCCGCGCACCAGAGAGTTGAAAGCCGCGGCAGCGTATAAAAGAACCAGCGCGGCTATGCCTAAAACAACCCACAAAGCATTTCCCATCACAAAATTCCTCCTCAATAATGAATATCCAAATTTAGCGCTCTACTGCCGCTTCATCACGATAGAACTGTCCGCCTGGCTCACCTGACGCATATCCTCGGGAGGCAGTTTCGCGGAGATGGAGGCCGTACTGTTTTCTATCAGCAGGTAGTTATTGCTCGCGTCTATCGTACCCATGCAGGGCAGGATGAAAAGCGCGTGCCGCTGCCCGTCGAGCTGCCCCGGGTTCCCCCTGACATAGGGAGAACGCCTCAGCCCGTCCAGGTTTGTGAAAATCATCACGTTATGAAGGTTCAAGGGCTGGACGTGTTCGTTGACAAGCCGGCCGCCGCTGTCCTTGAAGGCAATCTTAAGGTCGGCCCCCTCGAACGTCCTCCCGGCCAGGCGGTTATGCGCGCCGGACAGCAGCAGGTTTTCCATCAGGGCCGCAAATGCCTCGGGGGACACGTGGTAACAATCAAAGTAATAATTTTTCTTCAACAGGTAGACGTTGGCAAAATTCCCCGCTCCGGGGACGTCAATGTATCTGTTCCCTTTTTGCATCTCCATCAGTTCCATGTACTGAGCTATGGACGCTATGCCTGACGGAGGGGTGACCACGACGGGGTTGCTTCCCCGGGGCTCCCATATGAAGGGGACGTCTTTCAATTTAGCCTCCGCCACGTAGTCGAGAACCGCGCCGAACAAAGGGACGGCCTGGGTGAAATAGCGCTCCCGGTCGAAGGAAAAACGCGTGTTCAAAGAGACTTCCCCCCCGGAACCCGCGCGCAGGTTGACGCCTCCGGCCCCAATGTCGGTGCGGACGTAGTTTTCATAAGGCACGGAGTTGAAAATCTCGATCAATACCTCCCCGGCCTCCTTCACCCGCTGTTCGCGGGTCAGGGCGCTCACAAACAACCCCGCGCCGTCGAAAGGAGATGTATCAGGGTCCTTTTGCAGCAGCACTCCCAGAAGGTCTTCCCCGCGAACCCAGGCCTTTATCTTGACAGACCACCGGCCGTCGCTTTCCCGCTCTTCCAGGACGTCGAACTTTTCTATGAAGGCGCGGCTCAACTGAACCACGTTCTCGCGCGCCAAGTCGTCTATAACCTCCGTCACGCCCTTCGACAGCACTCCGGTGGCCTGCTGGACAGCGTTCCTCCGCGCGTCCATCAGGGCTTCCTCGCGCGTCAGGCCGGCGCCTTCGCTCTCCGCGACGATAAATGAACCCTCTTCCCGCGCCGCCCACGCCGGGGAAGCAAGAGAAAACGCGATAATCGCGAGGCAGGCAAATAGTTTACGCATGTTTTATCATCTACCTTTCAAGTTCCAACGCGACCCTGACGTCGTTCACCCGCGTCAGCAGGCTCTCCGGCAGGTTAAAGGCGAAAGCTTGCCGGAAATTATCGAAAAACGCATACCCCTTGCCGGGGTCTACGACGCCGAACTTTGGGGCAGCCGTCAGGGTAAACGAGCTCCTGAGCCCCGCCGGTTTCGGCTCTACCCCCATGAAAAACCACGGATTGGCCGATTCCGCGCGTTCTTCGGAGAAAAACAGCACGTTCGAGGCTTTAAGGTGAACCGGCAGGCGCTCTATCTCCCTCCCCGAGGCATCCAACAGGGAAAAATGCAGCCACAGCCGCCTGTGAGTCTGCACCCTTCCCCTGCCGGCGTTCCAGAAACGGGCATTGCGCTCCAACACGTCGTAAAAAACGCGCGGAAGCATCCAGGAATGGGACGAAAAATTTTCCCCCAACACGTTAAAGAAGGCGGTAAAGCGATCCTCCGGTTTTTCGTACTCTTCCTCGATCTCCTTCCTAAGCTCGGAGGAGGCAAAAATCCCGGAGAGCGCCGCCGCGACGGGTTCGGCGAACTCGGAGAAATAGCGCTCACGGTTGAAGCTCAGGGAAACCGTGACGTTAAGTACGCCTCTGCGGACGTCAGCCTGCTTGTCCTCCAGTCCGACGTCCAGAAAACTCTCGTACCTAAGGTTTTTCAGGAAAGCGGCAAAGGCGCTCTGCCCCGCCTCCAGATTGGGTATCTGCCTGTGCCCTATACCCCCGGCGCTTGTACCCTCTTTGATGACGCGGACGTTTTCCTGAAGCTGCTCAGCGTTCACAGTCACCCGTACGGTCAGAACCACCCCCGCCTCGTCGGTGGAGGACTCCAATATTTCGTAATTCGAGACAAGGCCCCGGGAGAACTGGGTCAGCCGCTCCTCCAGCATGTCCCCGTCCAGTTGGCTGCGCTCGGTGACAAGAGCGCCCGTGCTGCGGCGTATCGCGTCGTCAATGGCGTTTGAAAGGGCCTCTTCCTGGCTCGCTCCCCGTGCTTGAACGGTAACCTCGTAACGTTCGTCCGCAAAGGCGGAATCCGTAAACAAAAACATTAACGCAAACAGGAAAAGCATAAAAAGCAGGGAAAAAAATTTTTTCATCTCACGGCTCCTGTCGCAATTTTTCGCCGGCCAGACGGTAAATCCGTTCGGCTCTTTCGCCTTCCCCCGACTCCAGCAAGATGTCCCCCGCGCGTATCCACAGGTCAATGTCCATGGATTCGCCAAGCTCCGCCACGGTTTCCTCCGCCAGACGCGCCGCGCCCGCGTTATCCCCCGTGTGCAAAAAACACTCCGCCGCGTCGAGATAAGCGGACGGCCTGGCCCACTTCAACGAATGCAGCTCCAGGTAGACCGGCAGGGCTTTATCGTACTCCTTTGCTTCGAAAAAGGCTCTGGCCTTTGGGTGGAGCGCGGCACAGTAGGCAACGTCCAGCGCGTCGTCGGGCATGTTTTCAATCTGAGCGCCGAAAGAATCCAACAGTTCCCCTCTTGCCCGCACCAACGCGAAAGCCCAGCCGTCGGACACGATGCCCACCGAAACATCCGGCCTCAGCCGCCTTTCCTCCTCCCGCTCCCCGTCCCAGCTCGCGAGGGCCTCCGCCACCGAGTCCTCGCTGGCGTACCGGGCTTTGCGCGGCTGCGGCATTGCCCGGAGATAAAGGAGATAGCGGGCGCGCAAGCTCGCCTGCCCCCGCGCCATTTCCTCCAGCCTGACCTGGACGCCGGCACGCGAGTCCTGCCGCACAGGCCGGAGGACGACGGAATAAACCGCCCCCTCGCCGGACAAAAGCCACTCCGCAGCGGACGGGGTCTTTTTTATACCCTCCAGTACGTCCGATTGCTCTTTCGCTGAAAGGGGAGTCCGCTCAAGAAATTTTCCTATCCTCCCGGCATGTTCAAAAGCCCCCGCCGCCCCTGAAAATAAAAGGAAGGCGGCGGAGGCCAGAACTACCGTTAAAATATTTTGTTTATAACCCATCAATTCCCTGTACCCTACCGCTCGGTCCCTGCTTGATTTCTTCCTGGGGCGTCTGCGTTCCGGAATGCGCGGGGCCGCTTGACGCGCTAGGCATGAAAATGGACACGGCGTAAGCAAACGCCTTGTCTTCGTCCATCCAGGACTGATGCCTGACGCCCGGAGGCAGCACGCCCCCCCGCACGCTCTGAATTTCGCTCTGGTAAACCTCGGCGGACATGAACGAGGCGCGCCGCTCCTGCAGCTTTACATAACCCGGATGGTCGGGGTTATCCGTCACCGCCGGGTCGTCGCTGGTCAACACGTCGAAAGTTTCCGTCATCGAGATGAGCTGGGAGTCCACGCTTTCGGTCGATTGGATATCCTCTCCCAAAATAATCCCGCACAGGGCGTCTCTGGCGCGTACTCGGGCTATACGCTCGGCGGCCAGTTCTATCCGGGCCTGCACCGCCCTGTCGTCCTGACGCCCTATGACCGCGCTGCCGAACCCCACAAACGCTATTTCCCCCGTGGCCGGGACAAACACCGTCTTGCCCCCCACTGGAGCGACAAGCCCGTTCTCGATTTCGGCGAAAACCTGAGCCAGCCCCTCCTGCATCGAGACCGCCGATATGCTGGACGTACTGGAGCGGTCAAATTGTTCCTGCGTCCTGGGCGTCGTGACGATCGTCAGGTAGACGCGGGAGGCGTCCACGTCGTCAAAAATGTCGTACACCACGAAGCCGCGCAAAAAACCGTTCACTCGCTGCGCTATCGCCTCAGTGGTGACTGATTCCACATTGGCCAGAGTTTGCCCCATGCTTTCGTTGATCATCGCGATTTGCTCGAAAGCCTTTGTGTTGCCTTCGCTCAACACGCCGTTCAGCCCCTCGGCCAGCTGCCGCTTGGCCTGCATGTAGGCCAGAGTGTAGGCGTTGCGTTTGGATATGCGCGTGGCGACGGGGTTTGGATGTACTTCGTACGTGCCTATCCCCGTCGAGACAAACCCGAACCCCTGGGGAAACAGCACCTCGGTAAATCCCTCGACGCGCTTGTCCGCCCAATGGTTTAAGGCGTCCTGCGCGCTTTTGGCCGATATCGCCGGCTTGCCGGTAACCTCCCCCGTAACCTCCCTGACCTCGCCGGGTTCCTTCACGCTGCGCGCTTCCGCCCTCTCCGCCTCGTCCGACACCTGGACGGGAGGAATGAAGTAGTCAACACTCAAGGCGGCGACGGCTGGGGAAGCAAAAAACACAAACGCAAACGCAAACAATACTTTTTTCATCACGATCTCTCCTTAACTGTTTTTATGGGAACACAGACACGTCTTTGAATTCGACGGGCAGCCCATTGACGACCACGATAACGGATTGAAAAGTCGGCGTAAGCACGTATGTGGCGGGAATCCAGTATCTGAGCATGAGTTTATAGGGTTGATTCGCCAAAAATTCCAAGGTGTCCTGTTTTTCGTCGTTGATGTAAGCTCCGGCTCCCACTTTTTCTTTACCGCCATTCCAAGCATCATTTCCTACTGCCATGCCTTCACGGAATACACGAACCCCTCTACCATCATAGGAGGGCAGTATATTCACGTCGTTGGCGTCTACCAACTGTGAGTTATCGTAATCGATTGCGACTCTGCGGTCTCTTGTCGTGACGATGGTGTAGCTCGCCTCCAATGTTTCGCCGTGCTTGAATATCCCTGTGTATGTAACGTCAATTCCGCCGGGGAGCGTTTGCGTGAGGCTCGCGTCCTCCGCCTGCCCTCCCAGCAGCGGATTACTCGACCTCGCCGCCGGGGCTTCCTCTTCCGGCTCCGGCGTGGTTCCGATGAGCGGATTATCCGACGCGTACAACGCCGATGAACCTGAAAACACTAGAACCGCCAAAACCAACAATAATTTTTTGCTGACTTTCACCAACATTTGATGCACCTCCTGACGCTATTTTCAACGTACGACTATGGTCTGCTGGGAACGTTGCGGAAAACAAGGTTTTCCCCGTTTATGATAAAGGTTAAACGCGCGTAAGTTTCGCGTACCTGGTATTTATCCCCCACGTTGTAAGGCACAGTAACGCTGGTAGATACTCCTCCTATAATTTCTCTGGACGAGGTTCGGTGGTTTCCAATATAAATATAGTAGCCGTAGGGGGTTAATTGAGTCCCTTCATTGTCAAAAAGATCGGCTCCCCCATCTTTTATGTTAATGACTTGATCTGTTTCGGAAGTCACTGCGTAAGCGGCTATAAGACGGCCATCCGACATACTCATCCCCTTAAACTCGACTGTTATGCCGCCTTTGATCTCTCTCCTAAAATCACCCCCGCTCGGCAGACTGCCGCCCACAAGCGGCGAGTTCGCCGACGCGGCCGGCACAATCGCCAACAACATCACAACTACCAAAACCAACAACGATTTTTTGATGACTTTCACCAACATTTGAAGCACCTCCTGATGAATTTACTTTTTACCTGGAACGTTACGGAAATTCAAAGTTTGACCGTTGACGGACAAATTGGCGCGGGGGAAGGAGGACGCCAGCTCGTATCCTTTAGGGCAGCGGTACTCGACTTCCACCCAAGTCGGAACCTCGGCGACAATAAACCTCTCTTTGGTTTGCTGCCCCCCAATTACCACGTTTTGAACTCGGTTGAATTCATTTCCCAAGTTATCGTAAATATTTTGGGCTTCCACCCTGATTGTAGTATCTTCGGGAACTGTTATGCTGTAATGCACGGAAACGCTGTGATATTCACTATGCCAAACGTTGCCTATCCTTTCGTGGGCAGGCAAAGGTTTCACGCCGTTGTACCTCACACTGTCGGCCCGCACACTTATCCCGCCTTCGATTTCCTGCTCAAGCGATCCGTTGTCGCTCGACGCGCCGCCCACAAGCGGCGAATTCGCCAACGAGGCCGAGGCCATCAACACCACAACCACGAAACCCAACGCCGCTTTCCTGCAAACCTTTAACGACATTTGAACACCTCCGTATTGTTCTCGTAAGAGCGTATTTTGAAATTATAATACATTTAAGATATGTTACAAACTTTTCAGGGCGTAGGGGCGGCTCAGGCGAATAGAACAAGGATATCCAAATTCAGATAAACACGGCGGCGCTCACTGTTTACGGGAGCGCCGCCGTGCGTTTTGGGGTTTCCGCGCCTTGCTTTCCATCTTGCCTTTTTCGCCGGCGAGCATGTCGCGGATGGCAGCGGCACGTTCAAAGTCCAGCTTTTCCACCGCCTCCCACATGGCGCGTTCCAGTTCTTTCACCGAAAGAACCGGCTTGTTCGCTTCCGTAACGCCGCCGGACGGCGGTTCCAAAGAATATGCCTCCAGCAGCTCCCGGGGCAGCAGGCTGGTCACTTCTTTTTCGATGTTGCGCGGGATTATACCGTGCCGCTCGTTGAAGTCGAGCTGTTTTTGCCTCCGCCTCCGCGTCTCCTCCACGGACTTTCGTATGCTCTCCGTCTCTTTGTCCGCGTAAAGATAGACCTTGCTGCCGACGTTGCGCGCCGCCCGTCCCATGATCTGAATCAGTGAGCGGTAAGAGCGCAGGTAGCCTTCGCGGTCGGCATCCAGAATGGCCACCAGCGACACCTCCGGCAAGTCCATGCCTTCCCTCAGCAGGTTTATTCCCACCAGCACCTGTATGTCGCCTTTGCGGAGGTCGCGTATCAGCTCCGCTCTTTCAAACGTGTTCAGCTCCGAGTGGATGTATTTGACCTTGAACTGCAGCTCCCTCAGGTACTCCGCCAGGTCTTCCGAGGATTTTTTCGTCAGCGTGAGCACCAGCGCGCGGCTGTTTTCAGCCGCCACGACGCGCAGGCGTTCTATGAGGTCGTCCACCTGCCCGGCGGCGGGAAGAACCTCGACCTCCGGGTCTACGACTCCGGTGGGGCGTATCACCTGCTCGACGCGGCGGCTGGAATTTTCGCCCTCGTAATCCCCCGGCGTCGCCGAAACAAACACCGCCGATTTCATTTTCCCCTCGAACTCGCGCCATTCAAGCGGTCTGTTGTCAAGGCAGGAAGGCAACCTGAAACCGTTTTCCACAAGAGCGATTTTTCTGGCCCTGTCACCGTTGAACATGCCGCGCACCTGCGGCAGGGTTATGTGAGACTCGTCCACTATCAGCAAAAAATCGTCGGGGAAGAAGTCGACCAAGGTTCCCGGTGGGTCGCCTTCCTCACGCCCGTCCAGGTAGCGCGAGTAGTTCTCGATGCCGGAACAGTAGCCTACCTCGGTCAGCATCTCCATGTCGTAGCGCGTCCGCATCCGTATCCTTTGGGCCTCCAGAAACTTGCCCTCGTTGGTGAAACGCTCGGCCATGCGCTCCATCTCTTCCTCGATCAGCGGCTTGGAGCGCTGGATGGCGTCGGTCTGCGTGACGTAGTGCTGCGCGGGAAATATGGAAGCCTCGGAGATACGCTCCACCGACTTGCCCGTCACCGGGTTTATCAGGTCTATGCGCTCAATTTCGTCGTCGAAGAACGTCACGCGGATACAGTTTTCGTCGTAGGCCGGAAAAATCTCTATGGTGTCCCCCCTCACCCGGAACTTCCCCGCCTCCAGAACATGGTCGTTGCGTTCGTAGTAATTTTCCAGAAGATGCCGCATGAAAGTCCGGTGTTCCCACTGCCCGCCCTCCGCGAACGGAAATATAGCCGATTCGTAGTTTTCGCGTTTTCCCAGGCCGTAGATGCAGGACACGCTGGCCACCACCAGAACGTCGCGCCGTTCCACCAGCGCCTTCGTGGCGGCCAGGCGCAGCCGCTCTATGCGTTCGTTCACGGAGGCATCCTTTTCGATGTAGGTGTCGCTTGACGGGATGTACGCTTCCGGCTGGTAGTAGTCGTAGTAACTGACGAAATAGTGCACCGCGTTTTCGGGGAAAAAGAGCTTGAACTCGCTGTAGAGCTGCGCCGCGAGGGTTTTGTTGTGAGCCAGCACTAGGGTGGGGCGGTTTACGTTCGCCACGACGTTGGCCATGGTGAAAGTCTTGCCGCTTCCGGTCACGCCCATCAAAGTCTGGAACCGCTCCCCGGCGAGCAGCCCTTTCGTCAGCGCCTCTATAGCCTCGGGCTGGTCGCCGGCCGGCGCCCATTCGGAGTGCAGAACAAAATTTTTTATTACCAACAGCTCCACCTCAGAAATTGAATTAGCTTCACCGCATTATTGTATTGCAACGTAAGCTAATTTATAATTGGGTCTAAAGTACCATGCTCATAATTTTTAGGACGGTGACGCGTTATGCTGCGGATCGTTGTAATAGACGATCATAAACTTTTCAGGGACGGCCTGCGTGAGGTGCTGGGGCTGGAAAACGATCTCAAAGTGGTGGCCGAGGCCGGCGACGGGGAAGAAGCGCTGTCTGTCATTCGCGAACACCTTCCGGACATAGTCCTCTTTGATATAAACATGCCCAGAACAGACGGAATTCAGCTTATAAGAGAACTCAACAACCTGAAGATAAGGTCGGCGATGGTTGCCGTAAGCGCCTATGACGACGAAGACAGCCTGGCCGCCCTTTCGGCGGAGGGGGTTTTGGGCTTTGTCCTGAAATCCTCCGGAAGATCGGAGCTGCTGGCGGCAATACGTTCCGCCAGCCGTGGGCAGCCCTACGTCGACCCGCGCGTCGCCGGCAAATTGATGACAAGTTTCTCCAGGCGTAAAAACGAAAATGACCTGCTCGGGGAGCTGACTCCGCGCGAAAAGGAAATTCTTTACTGGCTGGCGCAGGGTCTGAGCAACATCGAAGTGGCCTCGCGTATGGTGCTGTCCGAAAAAACCGTCAAAAATCACGTGAGCCACATGCTCAAAAAACTTGATATACGCGACAGGACACAGGCGGCCATAATGGCTTGGAAATCCGGCTTCGCGCAGCTTGGCCCGGACGCGCTGGAACAGGTTCTCCGCAACTCCAGGTCCGAAGCGTAAAACTGCTTAATCGATTAATCGACGTGACCTGCCTAGATATGTTCACAATTTTTCTCTATTTAAAGAAGGGATTGATGCAGCTATGACGATTAGCGACGCGAAGACCGCGTCCGGCTTGAAGGACCGGCTGGCTCCCGTCGTCGAAAAATACCGCGGCAAAGAAGGCGCGGCCATTCCCCTGCTGGCCGACGTACAGCGGGAAATGGGCTACGTGGCCGAGGAAGCCGTGGAGCACGTCGGCGCCGAGTTGGGCATACCCCCCGCCGAGCTGTTCGGCGTTGCCTCGTTTTACGCCATGTTCCGCTTCCAGCCCGAGGGGAAATACGTCGTGCGGCTGTGCAGAGGAACCGCGTGTCACGTACAGGGCTCCGGGCTTATCGCGGATCAACTGGAGAGAGTCCTCGGAATAAAGGACGGCGAGACCACTCAGGATATGATGTTCACCCTTCAGTGCGTGGCGTGTCTGGGATGCTGCAGCCTTGCCCCGGTGATGATGGTGGGCGACGACGTGCATGGCCGCCTTACGCCGGAAAAAGCCGCCGGCGTGCTGGACGCACTGAAACTTCGGGAGGCGCGGGAATGAGCAAAACCACTGTAACTATTGGACTGGCGAGCTGCGGAATCGCAACGGGCGCTCTGCCGGTGGCGGAGGAACTGGAAAGGCTGCTGGCCGGACGCGAGGACGTCGAGATAAAAAAAGTGGGCTGCATAGGCTGCTGTTACGCGGAGCCCCTTGTGGGAGTGGAGCGCGACGGGAAAAGCTACACGTACGGCTATGTGGATACCGACGCGCTGCGCCGTATCGTGGACGAGCACGTGGATAAAAACAACGTCGTGAAGGAACTCCTGATACTGACGGACGGAACCTCGGAAGAGGAAAAACGGCACGCCTCCGAGAACCTGAGAATGGACAAGCAGGTTAGGATTGTTCTGCGCAACAGCGGACAGATCGACCCCAAAGCCGTCGACGAGTACATAGCGCGCGACGGCTACATGGGTTTAACTAAAGCGGTGAAGGAAATGAACCGCGACGACGTGATAAAAGAGGTGCTGGACTCCGGGCTCAGAGGGCGGGGCGGAGCCGGGTTCCCCACGGGAATGAAATGGCGCTTCGCCCGCGACGCCAAAAGCGTGGAACCCAACGCCAAAAACCCCAACGGCACGGACAAATACATAGTCTGCAACGCCGACGAGGGCGACCCCGGCGCTTTCATGGACCGCTCCGTCCTGGAAAGCGACCCTCACAGCGTCATAGAGGGCATGGCCATAGCGGCTTACGCGGTGGGGGCCTCCCACGGGGTTATATACTGCCGCGCGGAGTACCCGATGGCCATACGGCATCTCAATATAGCCATCGAGCAGGCGCGTGAACGGGGTTTCCTTGGTGAAAAAATCCTGGGCGACCCGGACT
>WRKN01000061.1 GCA_009778055.1 Synergistaceae bacterium | reverse complement strand
CTACCGTACGTTGCGGCCTGAAAAGGACGGCCTTTTCTGCGAGCGTATCTTCGGCCCCACGCGCAGTTACGAATGCGCGTGCGGCAAATACAAACGCAGCGGGCCGAAATTTCGCGGCATAGTCTGCGACCGCTGCGGTGTGGAAGTAACGGATAACCGCGTCAGGCGCGAGCGTATGGGGCACATCGAACTGGCCGCCCCCGTCGTCCACATTTGGTATCTGCGCGGCATTCCCAGCCGGCTCAGCCTGCTTTTGGGGACCAGCGCCAAAGACCTCGAAAAAGTGGTTTACTTTGCTCCCACCCGAAAAAAAGAGGGGGCGTTTAAGGTCATTGCGGATGGACGCAGAATGGATCTTATACGCAAAGGCACTGTGATTTCCGAGAGCGAAATGAAGATACACTCGCACTATGACCCTAAATTCAAAGCCGAAGAGGCTTTCATAATGGAGTCGGTGGACAACATCCCGCTGAACGAAGGGGACGTGCTGACGTCCCAGCAGGTTGCGCGCTTCAAGACGGACTACGGCGACGAGATATTCAAGGTGGAGCCCGCGTTTGAGTTTACCGAGTCCGTCGAAAGCCTTTCTATCGAAGCCGGCGCGGTGGCGCCGGAATCCGAGGCGGAACGCATAGCCTCCCAGGCGGAACTCGGCGGCAGGGAAATTTTCAAACGGGCGACCATAGCGAACAACGAGGCATTTGTGGTCACCGCGGCGCTTAAACTGCCGTTCGCCAAAGGCAACATAGTCTCCAAAGGCGAGCTGGAGCTCTTTCAGCAGAAATATCCCGGCCGCTTTACGGCGTCGCGTTGGGGAATCACAATTGACGACCCGTGCTACATCGTAATCGAACAAGGTTCTTCGCCTTTCGCGCGCGCCGACGTGGTGTATGACCGTCAGCAAAGCCTCTGCCTGGCCTACGACAAAAAATTCGAGGCTGGAATAGGCGCGGAGGGCGTGCAGACCATGGTCAACCGCTTGGATCTGGATCTGCTTTCGGCGTCTTTGCGGGAGGAAGTCGCCGAAAGCAGCGGGCAGAAAAAACGTAAGCTGGTCAAACGCCTTCAGGTGGCGGAAGATTTCCGTAAAAGCGCATCCGAGGCCCAGTCCATGATTCTGGGCGTGCTGCCGGTCATACCGCCCGACCTCAGACCTCTGGTGCAGCTCGACGGCGGCCGGTTTGCCACGTCCGACCTGAACGACCTGTACAGACGCGTTATAAACCGTAACAACCGCCTGAAAAAACTACAGGAGCTGCGCGCCCCTGAGATAATAATCCGCAACGAAAAACGCATGTTGCAGGAGTCCACGGACGCCCTTATCGACAACGGGAGAATGGGGAAGGCCGTTTTGGGGGCGGGAAACCGCCCGCTCAAGAGCCTGACCGATCTGCTGCGCGGCAAAAAGGGGCGCTTCCGCCAAAACCTGCTGGGCAAGCGAGTGGACTACTCCGGGCGCTCCGTCATAGTCATAGGGCCGCAGCTCAAAATCTATCAGTGCGGCCTGCCTAAACAGATGGCTCTGGAGCTCTTCAAACCGTTCGTGATCAGGCAGCTCGTCGAGCGCAATCTGGCGCCCAACGTGAAGAGCGCAAAACGCATAATAGAGCGCGGGCGCGAGGAGATATGGGGTATTCTGGAAGAAATAATAAAAGACCACCCGGTTATGCTCAACCGGGCTCCCACGCTGCACCGACTGGGTATTCAGGCGTTCGAGCCGGTTTTGATGGAGGGCAAGGCCATTCGCCTCCACCCCATGGTCTGCACGGCGTTCAACGCGGATTTCGACGGAGACCAGATGGCGGTGCACGTGCCTTTGTCACTGGAAGCGCAATCCGAAGCCCGGCTCCTCATGCTTTCCGCAAACAACCTCCTCTCCCCGGCGAGCGGGCGTCCGGTAGTCACCCCCACCCAGGACATAGTATTGGGTATATATTACCTGACCTACATGCGCGACGGGCTGATGGGAGAGGGTATGCACTTTTCCAGCGTTGAGGACGTCCTCTCGGCTTTCGACCACGGCGCGGTGCACCTCAACGCCCGTGTATGGCTTAAGACAGACCCCGATTGGACGGTTGTGCCGGAAGGGCGGCGCAAGTACCGCGGGGCAAAGGGTAAAGCGGTTATCGTAAACGACGTAAACGACCTGAAAAAGAACAAACCGCCGGAAGGCGCGGCGGTTTTCGTTGAAACCTCGCCGGGGCGGGCTATTTTCAACAACGTGATAGCCTTTCCCCTGCGTTACGTCAACAAACAGCTCGACAAAAAAAATACAGGGCGGCTGCTGGATGACGCCTACGATAAGGTAGACCGCGCGTCCGTGGTGGAGATGCTCGACGCCGTAAAGGCGCTTGGCTACCGATGGGCGGCTAAAAGCGGCATCAGTTTCGGCGTGAGTTCTATAATCATACCGCCGGAAAAAACGGAAATTACATCCGAAACAATCAAGCAGGACGATCTCTTCAAGGAAGAGTACGACATGGGCGTTCTGACCCAGGACGAATATCTTTTCCACAAAGAAATGCTCTGGTCTGACGCAGCGAAAAGGATTGCGGACAACATATCCGTGCACATGGACGAATTGAACCCTGTCCGCATGATGGTGGACAGCGGGGCGAGGGGAAGCCGCGGGCAGATGGGACAAATGGCCGGTATCAGGGGCCTGGTGTCCGACCCGTCCGGACGGATAATCGACTACCCTATAACGGCCAACTTCCGCGAAGGCATGAACATGCTGGAGTATTTCATATCAACGCACGGCTCCCGCAAAGGGCTTGCGGATACCGCGCTTCGCACGGCAAAGTCCGGCTACCTCACGAGGCGTCTTGTGGACGTGGCTCAGGATCTGATCATCACCGAACACGACTGCGGAACTGACAAGGGCATATGTATCCGTTCTCTGACAAGAGACGGCAAGGATATGATTCCGCTGCGCGACCGAATCTCCGGCCGCATCGCCTGTGAAGACGTCAGCGCCGGCGCGGCGGGGAGCACGAAAAAATTTCTGGTTAAAAAAGGCGAACTGATAACCTACGAAATCGCCACCGAGATAGACAAGAGCGGGGTAGAGGCGGTTCTGGTGCGCAGTCCTCTGGCATGTGCGCTGAAACGCGGGCTTTGCCAGAAATGCTACGGCATGGATCTGGCCTCCCGTCACCTGGTTCCTATCGGCGAGGCCGTGGGGGTGGTGGCGGCCCAGTCCATCGGAGAGCCGGGGACTCAGCTCACCATGCGTACATTCCACACAGGCGGGGTTCGCTTTGTCGGCGAGGACATCACTCAGGGACTTCCCCGCATAGAGCAGCTTTTTGAAGTACGCCGTCCCCGTAAGGTGGCTTTTTTAGCCGGTATTGACGGAGTTATCGAGGAAATTAAAAACTCGGAAGGCAAGCACAAAGTCATAATAGCCGCGCCGGACGGCGAGACGAAGATAGCCCATACCATTCCGGCGTCCCAGGAGCTGAAAGAAGACATAGCCGAGGGGCTGGAGGTAGAGAGCACGACCCGCCTCACGGAAGGCAACATCGACCCGCAGCAGCTTTTGGACGTGTGCGGCATCGACGCCGTTCAGCACATGCTGGTTGACGAGATTCAGGAGGTTTATCGTTCCCAGGGCGTCTCTATCAACAACAAACACATCGAGGTCATACTGCGCAAGGTAGCGCCTCTGAACAGAGTGAGGGTTGTCGAGGAAGGCGATACGTCTTTCGTGGCCGGCGACCTGGTATGGCTTAGCGACATCGAGGAAGAGGAAAAGCGCATAAACGAGGATAACGAGCGTTACGTCGCCGAGGCTGTCCGCATATTCGCCGGCGACCGCCTCAAAAAAGTAGAGAAACCCAACGAAGAAACCGAGTTTCTTCTCGGAAAACCCCTGGATGAAGAGGGTATAAGGCTTTTATTGAAACCGGGCATGATGATCTCGGAGATAGTCGTTGAGCACGAAAATCGAGACGTAGACGTGATAGTCGGCGGAGCCGCTTTCCGTAAACAAATGGAGGGGCTTGAGCTTGTGTCCGGTTTTTCGGCGGATGGAGCTGAAATTGCGGCTGGGGCGCGGCTTTCCGCCGAGCATTTGCGCGAGATAACGTCGCGTGACCCGCAGCCCATTCTGGTACGCGACAGGGATACTCTGGACAAATTGGTCGGCGTCGAATGGCTGGCGGAGTGCCTGAGCCGGGACGGCGAAACTCTGACCGAAGCCGACGCCTTGGTCACCAAAGAAACCGCGGATCTGATCAGCGGGCATAACCTCCCGGAGATCAAGATATGGCATAACGTCGAACAGATAATCGTAGCTGACATGTTTCAAAACAGCCTTATGAACAACGACAATCTTTGGGGCAAAACGCTCATGCAGGCAGCGGACAAAGAAGGAAACCCCATTCCCGGTATGCCGCAGTATGTGGACGCGCGGGTCGTCCGAGGGTTGGCCGAGGGGGAAATCGCCGCCATAGAGACCGAGGACGGCATAATCCAGCGAAGCTCCCTCCTGCGCCGCTTCCTTGGGGAAAAAATCTACGGCAAAGTGTTGCTTGACGTGATCTTGCCGGGCGGAACCCCGGCTTCCCTGAAATCGGGGCATGAGATAAACAATCCAATGATAGACACCATTGCCGAATGTGAACCGGCGGAGATTTTTGTGCGCCCCATCTCCTCAAAAGCGGTAAATAAACTTCTTATCCGCGAGGTAACATTCGTCCGCAAGCTGCGTGAAAGCCCGGAGTGCAAGTCGTTTATCCACGGCATAACGAAAGCGGCCCTGGCGACGGACAGTTTCCTTTCCGCGGCTTCTTTCCAGCAGACGGCACAGATCCTGGCCGGCGCGGCGGTCAAGGGGCAGATCGACCCCCTGCACGGGCTTAAGGAGAACGTGATAATAGGCCATCTCATCCCGGCCGGCACAGGCGCGGAAGTTTTCCGAAAGATTGATACCGCGGGCGAAAAAGACGGCAAGCGCCCGGAAGAAACAGTCATTGCGGAAGAAGAAAACGAAGAAGCGGTTTTGGCTTAGCGGCAGCGAAAGACATCGTCGGGGCGGCAGTCTGCCGCCCCTTTTTGAATTTTTGGAGCGTGTTTAAGAGTTGAACGCAGCGTTTGGCAGCAACCTATTGGCGGAAAGCCGAAACCGTCCGGCCATGTATTTGTGGCATATGGTCGGCGCGGCGCTTATTTTGACGGCCGGTTCCTTTCTCTGTTGGGGCACTCCCTGTTTTTGGCTGCCCCAGGCAGGAACGCTTCCGCCTCCGGCGGATAAATGGCTCTTTTTGGCGGTCATGCTTGCCGCTTACGTTGCGGCTTTGGCCATAGCGGGGCAAATCGTATCCATGCCGCTGTGCGGCCGGCTGCAGAGCGTTTTTTTAGGCGTGTCGGTCAGTTTTGTCTTTTTCGTGATGGTAATTTTCATCATGCGTTTTTATTATTCGCGTTCCTTTCTGGTATTCGGGTTTGCCGCCTCGCTATTTTGGCTCTACGCCGGGCAGCGTTTGTTTTTTTCGGCGAGCCGGATAAGGTACGGTTTCACACCCGGCTCGGTTATCAATGAATTGAGAGAAGAGTGGCGGGATAATTTCGTAGAAATTACCTCTCCGGACTCGCCGGAAACGTTCGACGTCCTGGTGGTTTCCCCCTGTCTGGAACACCCGTTGCCGCCGGAGTGGGCGCGGTACATCACCAACATGATGATCCTCGGCGTCCCCGTGGTACACCCTGGAATGGTGTATGAATTTTTCGCAGGCCGCCTTCCCCTTAAATACATGGCCGAAGGCCCCGGCGTGGTCATTCGCCCCGCAAGGGCATATTTTTACCTCAAATACCTTTGCGACTGGATAATGTTGGCCGTACTGGGGCTTCCAGCCCTTTTGTGTATAGGCGCGGTTTCCCTGGCCGTACTATGCTTTTCCGGCAGGCCGGTTTTCTTTGTGCAGGAGCGCGTAGGCAAAAACGGCAGGCCGTTTTGTATGGCCAAATTCAGGAGCATGACCTGCGCGGGAGAAATCACCGGGATAGGGCGTCTGCTCCGAAAATACCGCATTGACGAACTGCCGCAGTTATGGAATGTCCTTCGGGGGGAAATGAGCCTCATAGGCCCAAGGCCGGAAACGCCGGAGCTGACGCGCCGGTACACGGAAGAAATCTCTTTCTACCCCTATCGTTACTCCATTTTACCCGGCATAACCGGCTGGGCGCAGGTCAATTACGGCTACGCGTCCATAACCAGCGAAAATAAAATAAAATTGAGCTATGACCTGTACTACGTCAAGCGCGCCTCGCTTTTGCTCGACATTTTAATTGTATTTAAGACCATAAAAACCATGCTGATCGGCTTTGGCGCAAAATAAAAATACAGTCTCCAAATATTCAGCGCTTCCTTAAATATTTACGCAGTTTTTCAAAAACTATGTCTATGTCGACCGGTTTTCCGACGTGGTCGTCCATTCCGGCCGCAAGGCAGTTGTCAATGTCCTCTTTGAAAACGTTCGCGGTCAGCGCCACTATCGGCAGCCTTTCTTCACCGGCCGCGGGCAGGGCGCGTATGCGCCGCGTAGCTTCCAGCCCGTCCATCTCGGGCATTTGTATATCCATGAACACCATGTCGTATTTTCCGTAATCCGCCGCCACCATGTCCAGCGCCTCCCTGCCGTTTTCGGCGACGTCAATAGCCAGCCCCGTGTCTTCAAGCAGCGATATAAGTATTTCGCGGTTAAGCTCAATGTCCTCGACCAGCAGCAGCTTCTTGCACGCAAACTCGCCCCCCGCGCATTCGGGAAATTCACTTTGGCCGGAGTTCTCGGCGTCCGGCTGCAAGTAAACGGTTTTTCTGCCGCGCGGCATTTTTACGGTAAAAATAAACCGGGAGCCTTTGCCCAGTTCCGACTCGACCCGAATTTCCCCGCCCATAAGCTCCACTATACGTTTGGAAATGGCGAGTCCAAGGCCCGTGCCGCCATATTTACGGTTTGAGCCGCTTTCCACCTGACTGAACGGGAGAAATAACTTATCCTGCTGCTCGGCCGATATGCCTATTCCGCTGTCGCTAACCTCGACGAGCAGTTCGCAAACGCCGTTTTTTTCCCCGGCCAAAGAGGCCTTAAGACTGATTTCACCGCCTTCGGGCGTGAATTTTACCGCGTTTGACAACAAATTCGTTATGACCTGCGCCAAACGTTGTTCATCGCCTATGACCAGAAACGGTATTTTGCCGTTAACGTCAAAAGAAAACCGATGCTGTTTTTCTTCCATTTGAAAACTCAATAATGAAGCTACTTTTTGAAGCGAATTTTCGAAGTCGAACTCGACGGGCGTCAATTCCAGCATGTTTGTCTCGATTTTCGATATGTCCAGCACGTCGTTTATCACGCTGAGCAGGTGCGCCGACGCGCTTTTGATCTTTTTCAGCGCGTAGTCTTTACGCTCCGTCCCCGCCGCGTTCCCGCCTATTGTCGCCATGCCGGTTATGGCGTTCAGCGGCGTGCGCATTTCGTGGCTCATGTTGGACATGAACTCGCTCTTTGCCTTGTTGGCGGCAAGCGCGCGCTCAAGCGCGCCCGCGCGCTGCTTGTCGTAAACGTCGCGCATAATAGCGCCCGCGATGACGCTTGCTATCATCGCGACAAACGATATTTCGCTTTCCTCCCACAGGCGCGCCGCGTCACACTGATCGACGCTCAAAATCCCCCATAAACGGCCTTCGACATAGAGCGGCGCGAAGATAAACGCGCGTACGCCAAGCGACGACAGCACGCGGAAATCTTCTTTCCCGGAGGTGGTGTCGTTGCAGGAAATTGTCGGCGTGACGGCGCTTTCGGGCAGGTTAACGGGGAAAGCGCCCTCGATCAAATCAAACAGCCCGGACAGGGCTGCCGGCGGCGGCGCGCTGTAATACGTCAGGCAGGCTTCGCCTCGCGCGTAATCGGCACGGTAAATAAGCGCCCGTGACGCGTCAAGGTACCGCGTCAATTTGGTGAGCGCCTCGTTTACAAGCGCCTCGGAATCGCCGGACGACACGAAACTTTTAGCTATCCCGGACATCAACTCCTGCTGTTCAAGGCGCGTTTTGAGCATCTCGCTCTGAGCGCGCAGGCTCTCGGTCATCCTTTTCATATTGCGCAAGTCATATTTGAAGGAAATAATAAATTTTTCACCCTTATATTCCAGGTGCGTCAACGTGTTATCCATAGGGAGCGGTTCGCCGTCGAGCGATAAGTGAAACCACTCAAAAGTGTCCCGCCCGCCGGCAAACACCCTGTCCCTCATCACCATGGACTTTTCGCGGGAATTTCGCCCGTCGGGCTGCGTTTCGGGCGAAAAAATCTTCCAGTAATTGTCCAGAAAGTATTGCTTGTCAGGGCACGCGAAAATCCTGAGCGCCGATTCGTTGCACTCGATGGCGCGAAAATCCTTATCGAACAATATATACGCAACGGGGCTGGCTTCCGTTATAGCTCGGTTGAATTCGTTCGCCTCCGCTATGCTGCGCTCCATTTCGGCGCGTATGATGGCGTTGGCGCACATGCGCGCCGCCGAGCGCAGCATCTTGACGCTGTCTTCGTCGAAATACCGCGCCATGACATGGTTTTGAAAGGCTACGCAGCCCCAGAATTCGCCGCGCGTGAAGACAGGAACTATCACCATGGATTTGACGCCGTACTCGCTCAAAAAGTCCAACTCGTCCTCGGACATGCCCTGTATGCAGGTATTTACGCAGACGTCCTTCGACAGTACCGAAATCCAGTTCTTTATCGCCGGGTGATTGGGCAGTATTATCAGATTGGCGTCCAAGCAAGCCGTACCGCCTTCGGCGGCGCTCCAGCGGTACGCCTGCCCAAAGCGCATTTCCCCGTCGACATCCATCAGATGGTAAACGACAACGCGATCCAAATCCGTCGCGTCCGCTATCGGCCATATGCCGTTCGTCATTACCTCGTCAAAGGTTTTTTCGCTGTGGGAGGTAAATATTTCAAGGGCTTTCTCCAGAGCGTCAAAAGTGACATCTCGGTTGTTTTTCATGGACACGTCCGCTTAATCTCCGTACATGTCGCGCGCGGCAGGGTCATATAATCCGAAATGTTTCGTCAAAAACGCGTCGAGCGCCGGTAAATAGACGTCCAGAGACTCTAAAAAGCCATCGTTGTGGCCTCCCCTTATCTGCACGAACGTTTTCTCGCTCGCCACCGCGTCATAAAGTCGCCTGCCAAAGCTGTAGGGCACAATCCAGTCGTCCGGACTGTGTATACAGAGCGTAGGGGCCGTCAATTCAGACGCGGCCTCGGCGGAGTTCCATATGTCGCCTACGACGAGCCTGGCCACCGGCGCCATGAACGGAATCTTTATCATCTCCGGCAGGGACGAAAACGTGGACTCCAATATAAGCGCGCGAGGCTCCACGCGGCGCATCAGCTCCATCGCCACCGCGCCGCCCAGCGAGCGTCCGAACACGACGATTTTTTCCGAGGGAACTTTCTTTTCTTCCGTCAGCCACTTCCAAGCGCCAAGGGCGTCGAACGTGACCCCCGGTATGGAGGGTTCTCCCTCGCTTCGCCCGTACCCTCTGTAGCTTACGATAAACACGGACAACCCAAGTTTGTTGAAAATGTCAATGGAGTTGAGGCGGTACGAAATGTTTCCGGCGTTCCCGTGAAAAAAAAGCAGCGTGCCCCGCGCGTTTTCAGCCGGAATATACCACCCGTTGAGACGCACCCCATCCGACGCCTCAAAAAAAACGTCGTCAAAAGGCAGCTCAAGAGCGGCGGGCGTCGCGATAATTTCCGCCGACGGCACAAAAACTATCCGCGGCAGCGACAGGCGCAGAGCAAGCACTATAAGCGCCAGAATCAAAAATAAAATCAAAGGTCTGTAGTACGTCAGGTTGTTTGCGATAGTAACCAAACCTTCCCTTAACAAATTTCACGCCAAACATTGCAGACATTATACCAACCGCAAAGCAGTATCGTATAATGTGCTTGATGATTGTAAGATAATCCTGGAGGAACGAGCAATGTCGTTTTTAGTCACAGGGGGCGCCGGGTTCATAGGTAGCAACACGGTACGATTTTTGCTGGAGCTTGGTCACGAGGTCGTCAACTTGGATAAGTTGACCTACGCCGGGAACCTCGCTTCTTTAAGCGACGTGTTGTCCCACCCTCGGCACCGTTTCATACGGGGCGACATATGTGACGCCTCGCTGCTCGAAACAATTTTCGCGTCGCACCGCCCGAGCGCCGTTCTGAACCTGGCGGCGGAGTCTCATGTGGACCGCTCAATAGACTCCCCCGGCGATTTTGTACGCACCAACGTGACAGGCGCTTTTTGCTTGCTGAACGCCGCGCTTTCCTACTATGAATCACTGCCGGCCGAAGAAAAAGACAGCTTCCGGTTTCTGCATGTGTCCACGGATGAGGTGTTCGGCTCGCTGGGAAAAGAAGGTTTTTTCTCCGAAAATACGCCATACGCCCCCAATTCTCCTTACTCCGCCTCGAAGGCCGGCGCGGATCACTTGGTTCGCGCATGGCACTGTACGTACGGGCTGCCCGCGCTGATCACCAATTGCTCGAACAACTACGGCCCGTATCAGTTCCCGGAAAAACTCATACCGCACATGATATTTTCGGCACTGCGAAACAAGCCACTGCCAATCTACGGTGACGGGCAAAACATACGTGACTGGCTTCACGTCTCGGATCATTGCCAAGCCCTTTCGGCCGTAATAGAAAAAGGCAAGCCGGGGGAGAGTTACGTCATCGGCGGAAACTGTGAGCGGGCAAACATTGAAATAGCGCAATACATATGCGAAACCCTGGACGACCTGCGTCCCCGCGACAACGGGCGTTCGTACCGGGAACAGATCACGTTCGTCAGGGATCGCCCGGGGCACGACCGCCGCTACGCGATAGACGCGAACAAAATAAAAAACGAGTTGGACTGGCGCCCCGAATGGAGCTTGGATCGCGGGATGCGGAGCACCATCGCGTGGTATCTGGAAAACGAAAAGTGGGTGGACGACATTTTGAACGGAACGTATCGCCTGGAGCGGCAGGGGAAATTGCGCGATGATCGGTAAAGGAATAATCCTGGCCGGCGGGCTCGGAACGCGTCTTTACCCGCTGACGCTCGCCGTAAGCAAACAGCTTTTGCCGGTCTACGACAAACCGATGATATATTACTCCCTCACGACTCTGATGCTGGCCGGTATCCGCGACATTTTGCTGATATCCACGCCTCGGGACACGGATCAATACCGGCGCCTTCTGGGAAACGGGACTCAGTGGGGCGTCAATTTATCATATTGCGTTCAGCCTGAACCAGGCGGCTTGCCCCAGGCTTTTATTCTGGGAGAGAAATTTCTGGCCGGGGAGGGCGGCGCTCTGATCTTGGGAGACAACATATTTTACGGCGCCAATTTGAGCGGAACCCTGCAAAAGATTTCGGAACGCGCCTCCGGCGCCACGATTTTCGCGTACCGCGTCAAGGGTCCGGAGCGCTACGGCGTGGTGGAGTTCGACGCCGGCGGCAAGGCGCTGGGCCTGGAGGAAAAACCCGCGCGTCCCAAATCGAATTTTGCCGTGGTCGGACTGTATTTTTTCGACGATACCGTGACGGAAAAAGCGAAAACTTTGATCCCTTCGCAGCGCGGGGAGCTGGAGATAACCGACCTGATAAAGCTGTACCTTGAACTCGGCATTCTGAACGTGGAAATTTTGGGGCGCGGTTTCGCGTGGCTCGACACCGGCACGCACGAAGCGCTTTCAGAGGCCGGGACGTTCATAGCGGCGATTCAAAATCGGCAGGGCCTTATGGTGGCGTGCCCGGAGGAAATAGCGTACCGGCAAGGCTGGATTGGCGACGCGGAGCTGAAAAACACCGTTTCCAGGCTCGGCAGCACCGATTACTCCGGATATTTAAAAACATTACTTGAAACAGGCGGGCTATAGATGATTTAGCAGGAACGGGGTTAACGGGCCAGCTCTCCGGCTGGCGTTTTTTATTGTTTCGGGTTTTCAGCGGCCCTCATCTCAGCTCTGTCGCTGTCGCGCAAAAGAGATTCAATTTCTGCGAGAGCTTTCTCATGGCTTCCAGCATTTTTTACAATGCTGAACATCATCTTTATAATGCCATAATACTGGTTATCGGTCATAACGTCACACCCCGCCTCCATAAGAGATCACCTCCGAGGATGTATAGCAGATTGAGAGCCATCAGTTTTTTTGAATAAGCGCCTTTGGTATCCAGATTATATCACGGGTCCAACTTCCTAAAACTGCGACCTCAGAAGCCAACCCAGGGCGTAAAAATAATTTTGGGGCACGCCCATGCCAAGCGCGTAAAGGCGGGTCAGACGGCGGCAGGCGTGAGCGTGACCCTGAACGGCCGCTTTGCGATACCATTTCGCGGCCTCCGCGTTATCTTTCGGCGCTCCATCGTGCAGGGCGAACGTCGTGTCGTAGATTTC
>WRKN01000060.1 GCA_009778055.1 Synergistaceae bacterium | reverse complement strand
ATGGAAAAATTTCCCGGCTATCTTGAACTTTTTGACACGTTCAAAAAAAACGGACATATCGCCTGGGGCATAACCGGCAGCGGCGGAGCGGCCTTCGCTCTTTCCCATGAATACCAGCCTCCCTTGGCCGGCATATGGCCTTCTTGGACGCGCGAGGTAATAACGCTTGATATAGGTTTATAGCGGGCTGCAAAATTAAAGAGGTAACCGTTGGTTACCTCTTTTAGTGTCATCTCGGGCGTACGCCCAGTGATCTGCAGGCGATAATATCGGTGCCCGTTCCGCAGATGTTTTCTATGATAACCTGGCCGATAGTAATCGGCGCGGGGAGCGAAACTTTAGCGACCTCTTTCGTTACGTCGAAGACCTTTTTAAGAGGGAGAGGAGTTCTGCTCCGCACGGGACAGACCGGAAGAGCGCCTCCCCCCACCCGTACCGTTGAGGTAAAGGTTCTCATCGGGTTGGCCACCTCGTCGCGGGCGTACGTCACGCCCCGGGGGCAGGTGTTGCCCTCCAGCTCCAGGACTTCCGTTCCGTCGATCGTCGCCGTGAGCGCGCAGCCCACCGGGCAAGCCACGCAGATAAACTTTTTTGTCTCCGTTTTCGACATGCACACTCACCTCTTCACAAGATTTCCAGCCCGATCTTGATGGCTTTCACGTCCGGCGGAAGCGCGTTCAGCTTTTCGGCGCTCACCCGGACTTCGTTCATCTCGCTCGGCCGCGCGTAGCGCAGTTTTTGGGAAAAAATCCCCGGCTCGGCGTAAAGCCTGCAGCTTTGTTCCACCGGCTCCAGGACGCGGAGGAACAGCGTGGCGTCCTGCCCGCCCGTAAGCTCGCAAGGGGAGATACCCTTAACATTTGGGCCGGCCTCCACGGAGAAATATCTCGGCCCCTTTTCCAATTTGCCGGCGGCGTAAAGGGCGGCCGCTTTGCCGGCCCTCTCTCCCTCCTGGCTGACGAAGTCCACCACGTCATATACGACCACCACGTTGCCCGCCGCGAAGAAACATTCCTCGCTGGTCTGCATAAATTCGTTGACCACCGGGCCGCCGGTGTACGAGTCGATTTTAATCCCGGCCATTCGGGTAAGCTCGTTTTCCGGTATCAGGCCGACCGCCAGCAAAAGCGTGTCGCACTCCACGAAGCGCATCGTACCCTCGATGGAACGGCGGTTCCTGTCAACCTGGACGACGGAGACCCCCTCCAGCCTTTTACTGCCGTGAAGCTCGCAGACGTTGTATCCCAGATAACACGGTATCCCAAAGTCGTCCAGGCACTGGGCGACGTTACGCCTCAGTCCGGCCGGCCAGGGCATGGCCCCGAAGGCCCCGACGACCTCGGCCCCCTCCAGCACCATGCGCCGCGCCATGATAAGCCCTATATCTCCCGTGCCTCTGATAACGACTTTTTTGCCGGGCAGGAAACCTTCCATGTTGACGAACCGTTGAGCGGTTCCGGCCGTGTAAACGCCCGCCGGTCTTGTGCCGGCAATGGCGTGCGCGCCGGCCGGGCGCTCGCGGCAGCCCATTGCGAGCACCACGGATTTCGCCTTTATGTTTTCCACTCCGCGCTTCGGGCTCATTACCCAGAACGAGGCGCTTTTCCTTCCGTCAAAAGACTGGGGCTTGTCCATGGAAAATACCATCGTGTTCAGGCTGAACTCTACGCCGGCCTCCTCCGCCAGCCTCAGGTAGCGGTCGACGTATTCCGGGCCGGTAAGCTCCTCTTTGAACATGTGCAGTCCAAAGCCCGGATGTATGCACTGTTGCAGTATTCCGCCAGCCTCCCAGTCGCGCTCGAATACGACGACCCGCTCCGCGCCCTCTTTTCGGGCGGCAATCGCGGCGGCTATTCCCGCCGGGCCGCCGCCGATCACAGCCACGTCAACGTTTTTTACGGTATTCGCGTTCATTTGGAACCTCCCGACAGAAGCGGCGTCTTGATTTCACTGCTCAACAAATACGAATCCCCTCCGTAACGAGTAATTTCAAGAGGCGACACTCCCAGCTCCCTCGCCAGAATCTCAACGACCCTCGGAGCGCAGAAGCCGCCCTGACAGCGTCCCGTACCGGGGCGCACCTGTAACTTCACCCCGGCGACCGTGCGGGCGCCCCTGCGTATGGCCTCCACGACTTGGGCCTCGGTTACGGTTTCGCAGCGGCAGACGATCTGCCCCCAGGCCGGATCGCTTGCGGCGAGTTCTTTTCTTTCTTCCATCGTAAGGTCCATAAAGCGCGGTATGTGCTTTCTCTCGGGAACGAACCCCGGATTCGGCTCAAATTTAACGACGTCCCCCAGGGATTCTTTTATCGTTTCGGCAACGTACTCCGCTATGGCTGGGGCGCTGGTCAGACCGGGGGATTTTATCCCGGCCACGTTGACGAACCCGCGGGGCTTGTCGAGCGCCTTAATATAAAAGTCGTTCAGGTTCGAGTTGGCTCTCAGGCCGGAAAAAACCGTAATCGCCATGTTTCTCGGTATGCGCGGCACAAGGCGTTTCGATCCCTCGAAAGCCTCGTTGAGCCCGGAAATCGTGGTGTTTACGTCGTCCCTGCTTTCCTGGCGCTCTGAGGTGGGGCCTAACAGCAGGTTGTGGTCGGCAGTGCGGGCAACCGTAACTCCCTTGCCCCGCTCGGACGGGCATGAAAATAAAAACGACGTGACCAGCGAACCGATGTTTCTGTCAAAAATAAAATACTCCCCTCGGGTCGGATGGATGGTAAGGCTGTCGTCACCGGCCATTCCCGATATGACGTCGGCGTGGACTCCGGCGGCGTTGACCACCACGGGAGCGCTGAAGTTCCCCCTGTTCGTAATGACGCCGCGAACCGACGAGCGGGACTCGTCGAAAAGAAGCCCCTGTACTTCCGTTTCCATAAAAAGCTCCGCTCCGTTTTTACGCGCGCTTTCGATAAAAGCGAGAACCGCTTCAAAATTGTTGACTATCGCGGCGGACGAGCACCACAGCGCCGCGGTTATGTCGGGGGCGGTATGGGGCTCTTTGTCCCTGAGTTTTTCCCCTGACACGATTTCCAGTCCCCCGACTCCGTTGGCTTTGCCCTGAGAGTAGAGCAAATCCAGATGACGTTCTTCCGCCTCGCCTCTGGCGCAGACAAAAGAACCACATTCCGAGAGCTTGAAGTCCAGTTCCTCATGCAGTGCGTGATAGAGCCTGTTACCCTTTGAGCAGAATTTTGCTATCACACTTCCCGGCTTGTCGTCGAATCCGCCGTGTATCATGGAGCTGTTGGCCTTGCTGGCGCCGGAGGGAATTTCGGACGCCTTTTCCAGAACGGCGGTTCTGATTTTGTAGCGCGACAGCTCCCGCGCTATGGTTGCGCCGACAATTCCGCATCCGATGATTATGACGTCGTAATTACCACATTCACAGGCACGCGTTTGCAAAAGTTCACCCCCCTTGAAAATGTTTCGCCCATGCCGTCAGACATGGGCGAAACCTGAAAGTCAGCCGAGGCTTATTCGACCCAGCCTTTAGATTTATCGACGGCCTTCTTCCAGCCGTTGTAACCCGCCTCTCTTTTCTCGTCCGAGGAGAGCGGGGTGAAGTTGGTATCCTCGGCCCAGTTTGCGCGCAGGTCGTCCACGTTTTCCCAGAAGCCCACCGCCAGACCGGCGGCGTAGGCCGCTCCCAGAGCCGTCGTTTCGTTGACGACGGGGCGTATGACCTTCTTGCCCAGGATATCCGACTGCAACTGCATCAAAAGGTTGTTCTTCACGGCGCCGCCGTCCACCTTCAGTTCGGCGAGCGGCACTTTGGAGTCCTTCTCCATAGCGTCCACGACGTCGCGCGTCTGGTAGCAGATGCTTTCCAGCGTAGCGCGGATGATGTGCTCTTTGCGGACGTAACGGGTAAGTCCGAGGATAGCGCCGCGCGCGCTCATGTCCCAATAAGGGGCGTAGAGCCCGGAAAAAGCGGGAACGAAGTAAACTCCGCCGGAATCGTCCACTTTACCCGCCAGGTATTCGCTGTCGGGGGACTCGTCCACGAGCTTGAGGTTGTCGCGCAGCCACTGAACGGCCGCGCCCGTGATGGCGATGGAGCCTTCAAGGGCGTAGACGCATTTGCCTTCCTCCAGGCTGTAGGCGGCCGTGGTCAGCAGGCCGTTGTCGGATGGAGCGGGGTTCTCTCCGATGTTCATCAGCATGAAGCAGCCCGTGCCGTAGGTGTTTTTCGTGTCGCCCTGGTTGTAGCAGGCCTGTCCGAAGAGAGCGGCCTGCTGGTCGCCGAGGTTGCCGGAAACGGGAACCGACGCGCCGAAAGGACCTTCGGGAAGGGTGTGGCCGTACAACGCGCTGGATGGTCTGATCTGCGGAAGCATCGCCATCGGCACGTCGAGGAATTTAGTCATCTCCTCGTCCCACTGGAGTGTCTTTATGTTCATAAGAAGCGTGCGGGAGGCGTTGGATACGTCCGTGACGTGAACTCCTCCGTTGGGGCCGCCGGTGAGGTTCCAGATAAGCCAGGTGTCGATATTGCCGAAAAGCAGCTCGCCGTTTGCCGCCCTCTCCCTCGAACCGGGGACGTTGTCCAGAATCCACTTGATTTTGGTTCCCGAGAAGTATGGGCTGATCAAAAGGCCGGTGTGGTCTTTGACCTTGCCGCGCCCTTTGTCGTCCTGGCACCAGCCGCAGGTTTTCTGCCATTCGACACAAAAATCCTGGGTGCGCATACACTGCCACACTATCGCGTTGTAGATAGGCTTGCCCGTGGCCTTTTCCCAGACGACGGTGGTTTCGCGCTGGTTCGTGATGCCGATGGCCGCCACGCAGTCCGTGCAAACGTTCCCTTTCTGGAGGGCGCCTCTGACCACGTCCTGAACGCGCGCCCATATCTCCATCGCGTCATGTTCCACCCAGCCCGGCTTCGGATATATCTGAGCGTGTTCCATCTGCTCCGACACGACGGGAAGGCCGTTCTTGTCGAATACCATGCAACGCGAACTTGTAGTCCCCTGATCTATTGCGACAACGTACTTTTTCTCGCTCATTTCAATATCCCTCCATTCCAGACTCGTTTAGAAACCGGAAAGCGTGTAGAGAAATACGCAGATGAACGCGGCGACTACCGGGCCGGCTGTCGCAACCGTAAGGCCATACTGCCAGTCGTTGCTTCCCTTGCCCGGAATCGGCAGAATGGCGTGGGCGATACGTGGGCCCATATCACGGGCGGGGTTCAGCGCGTAGCCCGTGGGGCCGCCCATTGCGGAACCCAGGACGTAAATAAGGCCGGCAACCATGAAGGGGCCCATATTGGGGCTGGCTCCCCCGATACCACTGTTAAGATGGAAGATGCACATAATGCCCATGATGAGGAAAATGGTCGCGATTACTTCAGTGATGAAGTTGGCGCCGAGGCTACGGCGTCCGGGGCCGGTGGAGAATACGGCCAGCTTAAGGCCCGGGTTGTCGGTTGCCGCCCAGTGGTTGGAGTAAAGCAGAAAAACGATTACGCCGCCGGCCACGCCGCCGGCCACTTGAGCGATTATGGTCAATACAGCCTGAGGAACGGTGTAAGTGCCGCCGATAGCCAAAAGTTTGAAAATCGTTACCGCCGGGTTGATATCGGCCTGAGGAGCTCCGTAGGCAATCGCCACGAAGATACCCATCATAACGGAGAAAGCCCAGCCCCAGCATATGTGCACCCAACCCGCTCCGTTACCTTTAGAGTCTTTCAAAAGCAGGTTGGCCACAACGCCGTCGCCAAAAGAAACAAGAGTCATGGTTCCAAGAAATTCCCCCAGCAAGTTTGAATACATAACTTTTCTCCCTCCTTTAAATTAAGAGCTCCGTCCAAACCGCACAACGCGCCGATAAAATACCCGCCCCTTTTCCTGAGCCACCTCCTCTTTTTTTCGATTTTTAATAAAAACAGTGGACAGTTTAACTTCACTGTCCACCGGGTGTTTAATGTTCGGTTTTTTTCAGGTCTCGGGCTTCTTTTCCGCTCTCTACGACTTGTTCCAGGGCCGCTCCGCAGTTTGCCTCCACCGCGCCCAGCATCGCTCCTTCGAGGATTGGGGCGTCCACAATGGTCACTTTCGCGGCCTCGTCCGGCGGCAGCATTTCAAGCGCGCCGCGCACCGAGAGTATGGAGCTGCCGAGATCCGGGAAGACCGCTATGCCCTCGGTCTTCGGAAGCATCAGCGACAGCGCGTCCAGCACCTTTACTACGGGAACGCCAAGCCCTCCCTCGCCGTCCCCGCCGACGCCGACAACCTCCACGTTGCCTCCCGACATTGCCGTGGCGATCTGGGCAATGCCCCTGGCCGCGTCTTCGCTGTGAGAAACGATCAATATGCCCACACGCATTTCACTGTCCCCCATGCTCTGTCAACGCGTCTCTGAAACAGGAGATCAAGTACCACGACGACGTGGCGCCGGGGTCCTGATGCCCTATAGAGCGCTCGCCGAGATAGCTGCTGCGGCCGCGTTTAGCCAGCATAGGTATGGTGGCTTTCATTCCCTCCTCGGCTGCGTCCGCGGCCGAAGTCCACGCCGCGCGCTCGTCTCCGGGGTTGCTTTTAAGGGCCTCTATCGCCGGGGATATCGCGTCCAACATGGTTTTATCCCCAAGCACGGCTTTGCCCAACGTCATAATTCCGTTAAGCCCCTCCTGCATGGCCGAGGCGAATTCTTCCACAGTCGCTTCCTTTTTATCGGCAAGGTTTTGCCCCATTTTCATAAAAAACGTACCGTAAAGAGGCCCTGCCGAACCTCCGACCGCGCTCATCAAAGTCATGGCAACGTCGCGAAAAAGCCCGGCAAAGTCGGAATGTTCCTTGTCCTGAAGTTTTTCCATGACTTTTTTGAAACCACGGTTCATGTTGATACCGTGATCCGCGTCACCAATGGCGGAATCCAAGTCGGTCAGGTATTCCTTTTTCCCCTCGATTAGGGAATTGAGTTTTTCAATGGCGACGCGCGCCGCCGCGAGGGTAAACGCCATAAAGGGCTACCTTCCCCAGCGCAACGCCGGCGTGTGAACGGGATAATCCCACAGCGCCTTTATCCGGGTGTCGAGCTTGAGCAGGGTGATGGAGCAGCCCTGCATTTCGAGGCTTGTAATGTAATTGCCGACCAGGTTGCGCGCGATTTTGATTCCCCTGCCGCAGAGGAAGTTCGCCAGCGCGTCGTAGATGATGTACAGCTCAATCAGCGGTGTTCCGCCCATGCCGTTGACGAACGCGAGAACTTCGTCGTCTTTCCCAAAAGGCAGGTCGTCCACCACGGCGGCAGCCATGTAATCCGTGACTTCTTTGGCGCTCATCGCTTTTACGCGCTGGCGGCCCGGTTCGCCGTGGATGCCCACTCCGAGTTCGATTTCGTCCTCCGGCAGGTCGAAGGTCGGTTTACCAGCCGCCGGCACTGCGCAGCTTGTCAGAGCCATTCCCATGGTGCGCACATTGGCGTTGCAGTGTTCCGCAAGTTCTTTAACCTCGGCGAGCGTGGCTCCGGCCTCCGCGTAGGCTCCCACTATTTTCTCGATGAGAACGGTTCCGCCGACACCCCGCCTGCCCGCGGTATATAGAGAATCCTTAACCGCCACGTCGTCGTTGATGACGACCTGCTCCACCTTCACTCCGTCTCCGGCGAGCATGTCCGCCGCCATCTGGAAATTCATTACGTCGCCTGTGTAGTTCTTGACGAGGAAAAGAACGCCTTTCCCTCCATTGGCCGCTTTCGCCGCCTCGTACATCTGCTCCGGGGTAGGGCTTGTAAAAACCTCTCCGGGGCACGCCGCGTCAAGCATACCGTATCCTACGAAACCGCCGTGCATCGGTTCGTGTCCGCTGCCTCCGCCGGAAATCACCGCAACCTTGTCGACCGGGGACGAACGTCTTACAATCGCCTTGACATCCGGTAAAACCCTGATCAGGTCGCCATGCGCCGCGCTCATGCCAGCCAAGGCTTCAGTTACCACGTCGTCAATGTTGTTTACCAGCTTCTTCAATTCGATTCCCCCTTCTTGATATGAAAGAACATCCTTACCTTGTATATTAAAAAAATTATAACATAAATCCACAGTAATTTTCTTGAACTTTATCAGTGTTGAAAATCGTTTTCGTGTCATAAACTACCACCAGCCTTTAGGAGGACGGACAGGATTGCCGGGCGACCGTAAGAGGAAGCCGAACGCGATTTCAGGGAGCGTGCCGAAAATGCCCGCAACGCTATTGAGGAAATACGCAGAGCGAAAATTTGACAGAAAACGGCCTGATTTAGCGAAATAGCGTAAACCATTAAAAACACTAAAAGTCCATTTTCAGAGGATATTCTTCATTATAAAGTCGTGGCGGATTTCTGTATAGACAACAACAGAAGTGAGGATGAAGGCGTAGAAAAATTGATCCTTTTGATTCAACGGCACACTTGCAAAATACTGAGCGAATGAGTTGCATTTTATCGCAAAATCATAGCGAATCATCAGGGATTCCTGAAAAAAACGGCGAATCTTCGGGATGCCTGCCGTCAGGAGATTCGTTACCAGACGCGGCCTGTTGGATTCGAGGGTCATGTCCGGGTTTTCCGCAAGCCAGCTCTCCAGGCTCCCGAGCGCCGCGTCCGTCGCTTCCAGGACTGCGTCCACAGAAGCGCCGCACAGTCTTTTTATGTAAAAGGAAAACCGGCCGCCGGGCAGGATTTTCCCGCCCTCCTCCGATATGCCGAAAAATAGCCTTTGGAGCGCCGCTTTGAACGCGCCGAAGGCGGCGAGCTGTCCCGCGCAGTCCGCCGCGATTTCGTCGAGCGCGTGATTTCTCATGCCTCCCAGGACGCGCAGGGAAAAGTAATGACAAATCTCGTGGTTCAGCCTGAGTGTCATGGATTTTTCGAGCCATTCCTCTTCTTCCATTCCGAGTTCTTTTCCTGAAAGGGCGCTGTAACCGGCGCGGTTGAGAATAATAATTCTGTGCCCGGTCAGGGGGGGACGTTTCGCTATTACGGTAAAGGCGTTGACGCTCGCCGGAATACCCGTCTTGAAACCGCCGGGATACAGGGCGTTACGCACGCGCTCGAAGCCGGCTCTCGTTCGGGTGCGCAACACCGGAATCCTTCCCGCGGGAGTTTGTTCCAGCCGTAAACTCACCGTTCCATCGGAAACGCCGGGAAGAATTCCATTTACATCAAAAGGGCTTTCCTTCGGGTTTTCAAGCCAATTTTCCCACCCGCGGACGAAAGGCTCGTCCGCAAGCGGCAGGTTCTGAAACTCGCCGAGTTCGTAACGGTGCGCCAGATACTCGCAAGCCTGAAGACGTTTTAAAAAATCGTTCACCTTAAACGCTCAATAGACTTCATCCAGAAAACCGTCGTCGAACAACTGCTGCGTTACTGTCCGCAGGACAATCGGGTTGACCTTGTGTTTCAGCGCCATCCGCCCGGAAAGCTCCTCGTATGTATATTCGCCCCCGCCGATCAATTCGCCCAGCGGGCCGCATTTGTCCTTTCCCTTGAAGTGATGAAGCTGATTGGGGGTCGCCAAATCAAAACCTTCTTCCGTCGAGCGGAAAACAATGTCGTCGCGGAATTTTACAAGTTTTTCCCTGGGCGGCGAAAGGGGCATGCACCTTTCGATAAGGTTGTTTATGACAACGGGGAAATGTTTTGCGTCCCTGTATTTTTCCGTTGCGAACACCCTGAAGCCGAAAGGCCATTTACTGCCCGCGTAGCAGGGGCTGAAGAGCATAATGGTACGGGTGACAAGGTTGATGTTGAAGCCGCTGACACAGGCAATGCTGCCTTGCGGCACCAGGCCGATGCTGTTTTTGTCGGAGAAATCCTCTTTATCCCGCAGCCCGGCATGTTCTTCCAAAATACGCCCGCCGGTTACTTTAGGCCGGTAATGGTCTTTCACCTGGACCAAAAGCTCTATATCCAAAAGCTCTTCGGGCGTAAATGCGTCGTGTACCTTATCCATCATCGCCGGCGACAAAATACTCAGGCGCGGCCAATGATATCTGACGTCCTCGCGCCGATAATAATCCATCAGCTCACGCAACCAGATTACGTCGCCGCAAACGGCTGTGGAAGTGCAGAGTACTTCGCCGGTCAGCTTCTCAAAATCCCGCAAAAAACTTATATAGCAGGGATTGTCATGAGGTTCGGTACGATAGTAAGGCAAAGCGCTGCCCGCAGTTTTTTTGCCGAAAATATCGATGCAGTGGTTGACAATGCGCAGCACGCTATCGCGTTCGGCGTTATAGCGGAACACCCCGCTCAGCTTGGGAGGCGCGAACGAACAAAACCAGCAGCCCATGCTGCATCCTTCGCTGAGTTCGTAGGCAAAAGCGGGGTGATCGATTTGCGTGCCGAAAAAACCCAGCTCGCTCTTGACGGCGGCAACGCGCCTTTTGCGCCAGGCGTCAAACTTGGCGTTTGAAGACGCCGGAGGCTCTTTTTTGTCGCTGAAGCGTTTCTGGTAAAGAAGCGCAAGGTATTTTCCCCATAATTTCAAAAGAGGGTATCGGCCGGCAAATTGTTTTACCTCATCGTCAAGTTCCTCTTCCAAATCTCTTGAGACGGCCAGGAGATACAGCATCATGTTTTGCTGGTTTTCCAGGCCCAACGGCAATTCGGACAGGTCGAAAAGGACGCCGGTTTCTTTTAAACGCGCAAGCTGTTCAGGCAGAACACGGTTTTGATTGACGGCTTCCGCAAGTTCACGGTCGCATTGCAGCCGCTCAAAAAAACGCTTTATTTGCGACACTTGTTTCAGCTCGTCTTCTGTAAATTGCGAAAAAATGTATTGATCGCCGGCCACTTGAAATCCACCTCGTCAATTTATTCCAATTTCAGCGCCGTGCGTTGGGACGCGGCGTCCAGGGGATATTAACAACTTTATGGAACGAGCAAGGTATCCAAGGGTTACCTCTTTCTTCGGTACCATCCTCCCGGAGTCCGTTCCTCGGGAAGATAGCCACGAAACGGCGCGGCGGCGGCGAGAGCGAGGTATATTTCGTGTGTTTCGCCCAGCTTCACCATCAGGCGCGCTTCGACAAAGCCTTGAAGGATATTTTCAACGTCGCGCGGCAACATTTTGGGCAAGTTTGGTAAGTTTGACACGCCTAGAAAATCACGCGACAATACGCGCGCGATTTCTTCCGCCGTACTGCCTTGGTCGGCGGCGGAGTATACGGCCGCCTCGACGCCGCCGAACGTGAAACGCGGCGCGGTCGCGATCGGGCGCGTGTCTTCAATGGTCAATACGCCCGAGGCGGAGGTCATCGCCAGGATGGGGGGTTCGCGCCCCTCCTCGGCGAAGACGGGAGGGAAAAGCTTCTTCCACTCGTACAGGCTGCGGAGCAAACGCTCCAGCCCGGGTTTTTGTTTACTTTGTTTACTTTGTTCAGGCTCCTCACCCGGAACGGGGTCGTGTTCAAAGAAATACGACATCCGCGACAAAGCTTCCTCGCTAAGTGGATAGATATGGCGGTAAGACCGCATCGGCCCGAGCTTGAGCCCGTAACGATCCGGTTCATTGAAATAGGGGCTGAAACGGTAAAAGCGCACCTGAACACCGCCTATCGGCGGCTGCAGGTGCGTCAGCAGCGGCACCAGGGTCGCCGCCTCGTCATGCCATGCGTCGTCCTCTCCCGGAAACCCGTAAAGGCAGTTCCGCTTTATGGAATGAAAAAGGTATTCAAGGGTTGCCTTAAGCTTAAAAAATAAAGCGCAGGTATTCCAAACGATGGCGATTGTTTACCCCTCCGCAAGGTTTACCTGCCCGGCTTCCCGCTCCTGTACTAAAAGCGCAACTTGTTTCTCCGGTTGCTTTACCTGTTTTTAGCGTCTCGCATCTCTTCAATGATGCTCTCGATTACGTACGCTGTTTTTGGAAGTATTCGATCCTTGGCAAAATATGTCTCGACAACATGTACTTTATCCTTTACACCCGCGCAAGAACATTCTCATCGACAAACAAGTTGCGATGCTTAAATTCCGAAGGAGATTTGTACATAAAGTGCAGGCGCAAACTTCCTTTTGCATTACATGCAAAATGCGGATTTCTTCCGGGCAAATAGCAGCGCTTTTCAAACGCCCATCGGGGCGGTTCAAGTTCGTAATCGAGAGCAAGTTTATGAGCGGTGGAAGCCAGGAATGGCAAATACTCCTGCCTGCCCATATCTTCCGGAGATTCACGGATCATTTGCGCTTGTACATCTGACGGCGCTTTGTAAAACGCGTCAAGGAAGTCTCCGAGCAAAATATAAAAATCACCGCCGGCATTTGTCTCCTTTGATATGCCGCTAATACTGTCCATCAAATTTACCCTCCAAACAATGCGAAGTATCGAGAGAAGCCCGAACATGCCACCCGCTTTGCACCCGCCGCCCCGTTCGTCGTTTTCTTAACTCGGTGAATACTGTAACCCAAAACTCAAATCTCCACTTTATGTATCACGCGAGTATACAACGCAAGCTATCGTAATACAATCAAAGCGGGGACGCTTATCCGCCCCCGCTCATTTCAAAAACCGCCGCACATAAATTGAACACCTCAAGTTTCATAAACTTCGTCAATGAGGCCGTCGTCAAAAAGCTGCTGGACCGCCGCGCGCAGGATGATGGGGTTGACCTTG
>WRKN01000059.1 GCA_009778055.1 Synergistaceae bacterium | reverse complement strand
GCTTCGGGAGGTATCGAGGCTGGAAAAAATATGCTTCCCCATCGGGGTGTCAATCTTTTGCATACTTCTTTTGCCGTCAGTCGCGCCCTTAATCGGTATGCTTATGCTTGGCAATCTATTCAAGGAATCGGGAGTTGTGGAAAGGCTGTCGGATACCGCGCAAAACGCGTTGATAAATATTGTTACGATTTTTCTTGGCGTTGCCGTCGGGGCTACCGCGGAGGCGGATAAGTTTTTAAGCCCTCAAACCATCATGATTATGGTTTTAGGGCTTACGGCGTTTATGTTTGCCACTGTCGGCGGATTGCTGCTTGGGAAACTTATGTGCCGGTTGTCAGGCGGCAAAATAAACCCATTGATCGGTTCCGCGGGCGTTTCGGCAGTGCCGATGGCCGCGCGGGTATCACATGTGGAGGGGCGGAAGGCAAATCCAGGCAATTTCCTGCTCATGCACGCTATGGGACCGAACGTGGCGGGCGTTATCGGCTCCGCCATCGCGGCCGGCATATTTTTATCGTTGTTTGGGTAGGGAAGGGATTATTTGTATAAAACAGGCTTGATTGATTATCCCCGCATTATCTCAAGGGCTCCGCTCCACATGGTTTTGGCGGTGTCCGCGACGGCCAGGTTTGCTTCGTAGGCGCGGCTGGCCACCATCATGTCCGTCATTTCGCGAACCAGGTTGACGTTCGGCATAGCGACGTAGCCTTCCTCATTGGCGTCCGGGTGTTCGGGCTGGTACGTCAGGCGCGGGGCCGACGGGTCTTCCAATATTTCAGAGACGCGCACGCCGCCGATGTCCTTGTAGCCCCCTATGGTTTTGTCCAGCATTGCGGCAAATACGGGAACCCTTCTTTTGTACGGGCCGCCGGCCAGAGTCCGGGTCGTGTTTATGTTCGCGAGGTTCGACGAAATCGTGTCCATCCAAAGGCGGTGCGCGGTTAACGAGCTGCCCGCAACATCCATGCTTTCAAATACTTTCATGACTTTATCCTCTCCCGGTGATTGCCGAAATTAAACCGGTTCTTTTTTTGCCCGCGTAGCGGGTCATCGCTGTGTACATCATCCGGGCCTCGCCCAAAATTGCCATCTCGCGCTCCGGATCGACGTTATTGCCGTCAAGCCTGTACATCTCGTCCGTAACCCTGATTTCCTTCGGCGTGACGTCGGCCACGGCGCGCGGCCTGCTAGGGATGTGCCCGGGGTTGGTGATGTTCATATGCAGTTTTCTGTCCGAATATATGACGTCCCTGAGTTCGTTCTCGAAGGAAACGTTGCGGCGCGCATAACCGGGAGTATTCGTGTTGGCAAGATTTCTGGACGTCGCCTTGAAACGCTGCGCAAGCCCCTCCAGATCCTTTTCAATTACTTTCCAGGTAAAACCCATATCCATAATCCTCGCCCCTTTCCTTCTAAGTTTTCGGCAAAAAAGCGGCCTCCCTTTAATGGGAAGCCGCTTTTGAGAAAAATAAATCGAGGTTAGTAGTTTACTCTGGGGGAGGTTGCCGTTCCCAGCTCTTCAACAAAGAGAGGGCTGAGGACTTTGATGTAGGTTCCCTTCATTCCCAGGCTCCGGCTTTCTATCAAGCCCGCGCTTTCCAGCTTGCGAAGCGCGTTGACTATGACGCTGCGCGTCACCCCGACCCGGTCGGCCACTTTACTGGCCACGGCCACGCCCTCATGGCCTCCCAGCTCTCCCATTATGTGTTTCATGGACTCCACCTCGGAGTACGAAAGGGCCCTCATGGCCATCTGTACGGCAAGGCGGTCGCGGGAGCGCTCTTCCACGCTTCTGTTTCTGTCGTTCAGCATTTCCAGACCGACCAAGGTAGCCACGTACTCGGCAAGAAGCACGTCTTTAATCAGGAACGGCTCGTCAACACGCGCCAAAATCACGGTTCCCAGCCGCTCCGCCCCGGCGCCGTAAATAGGCACGTACATCAAGTACTTATCCGGCTTTGCTGCTGTCTCGTCGTCAAACATGTAAGCGTCCGCGTCATTGAGCTCGGATTCACGGCACATGTTCATTTTTTCGACAAATTCTTCGGGCATGTAACCGCTTTTCAGGATTCTGGCCAGGCTTTTTGAGTTGTATTCCCGCACCCACGCGTAACCAAGAATACTGCCGTCCGTACATAAAACGTAAACATTGGCCGCAAGAATCTCAGACAGCAATTTCGCCAGCTTTGTATAATCCGGCGAATCACCGTCCCTTCGGTTTTGAAGCGCGCGGCCGACCTGGCGGGTCTTGTCGAGCAGATCCTGCAGATCCCCGTCTTCCCCTTGCCTGCTGCCGGATTTTCTGCCCGGGCCGGCTTTAGAACCGGAAACTTTGTCTGTTTTGACTCTTCTTTCCACAGCCATTTTTGCCCCTCCTTGAGATTTTTTATCCCATTTCAAGATACAACAAAATTATCTAGAATGCACAGATAATTCTACGGCTTTTTCTACAAAAGGTAGCGGCGAATATCCCTATTCTCGACTAGATTATTTAGCTTATTGCGAACAAAATCAGAGTTTATTTCTATGGAGGGGCGGACGTCGTCACATATGGAAAAGCTGATTTCCTCCAGAAGCTGTTCCAGCATCGTGTGCAGGCGTCTGGCGCCGATGTCCTCCATTTCCGCGTTCATCTTGCTGGCAAGCACTGCTATCTCGCGCGTGGCGTCGTCCGTAAAGTTCATCTCCGTCCCTTCCGTGCCTATCAAGGCTATGTACTGCTTCAAAAGGCTGTTTTCCGGCTCGGTCAGTATTTCCTGCATGTTTTCCCAGCTTAGGGGGGACAGTTCCACCCGGATTGGGAAACGCCCCTGAAGCTCGGGTATGAGGTCCGACGGCTTGACCCCGCTGAAAGCCCCCGCCGCAATGAAAAGAACGTGATCCGTCTTGACGGGGCCGTAACGGGTCTGTACCACCGAACCCTCCACTATGGGCAGAAGATCGCGCTGCACCCCCTCGCGGCTTACGTCGGGGCCGTGGCCGCCGCCGCTCTTTGCCACGATTTTGTCGATTTCATCCAAAAAAATGATTCCGTCTTCCTGGGCTTTGTCTATGGCTTCGCGGGACAAAGCCTCGGCGTCTATCAGTTTCTCGGCCTCTTCCGCGGAGAAAATACGCCTTGCCTCCGATACCTTCATCCTGCGTTTTTTCGATCTTTTCGGCAGCATACCCCCCAGCATCTCGCTTAAGTTGATTCCAATGGAATCCATTCCCGACGCGCCCAAAATAGGTATACCCGTTACTGAGCTTTCCTCCACCTCCGCGTCAATCTCGCGATCCTCCAGGCGTCCCTCCTTCAACATCGCCAAAAGTTTGCCGCGCGTGTCCTCGTTTTTTCGCGCTTCGGCGGACTCCTCGCCGCCGTTGCCTTCGTCGTCGGACATGCCGCCGAACACCTTCATAAAATCCGGGACGGAGGAAATTTTTCTGCCGCGCCTGGGCAGCATGGCGTCAAGCAGCCGCTGTTCGGCCCGGACACGCGCCGGTTCCTGAACGTCCGTCAACATGCGTTTTCTTATCATGGCGACGGCCGAGTCCACCAGGTCCCGCACCATTGATTCCACGTCGCGTCCGACGTAGCCCACTTCGGTAAACTTCGTGGCCTCCACCTTGACGAACGGCGCCTGAACCATCGAGGCCAGCCTGCGGGCTATCTCCGTCTTCCCGACGCCGGTGGGGCCGACCATCAGGATGTTTTTGGGGCTGATTTCCTTTGCCATGTCAGCCGGCAGTTTTTTGCGCCTGATCCTGTTGCGCAGCGCGACGGCGACGGCGCGTTTCGCCTTGTCCTGCCCGACGATGTAGCGGTCGAGGTACTCCACTACCCGCGAAGGGGTAAGCGTGTCGTCGTCATATCGCGCAAGGGTTTTTAATGGAAAATTGTCCGCGCTCATTCGCCCAGTACCTCCAATGTGACGGTGTCGTCCGTGTATATACATATTTCGGAAGCTATTTCGATAGCCCGTTTGGCAATGCGCGCCGGTTCCCAGTCCGTGCCTTCGCGGAACGCGCGCGCCGCAGCCTGGGCATAGCCCGAGCCGGAACCTATCGCGGCCACGTCGCTCTCCGGCTCTATCACGTCCCCCGCGCCGCTCAAAAGCAGGGTTACGTCGAGATTGGCCGCCAGTATCATGGCTTCGAGCCGACGCAACGCTCTGTCCGTGCGCCACTCTTTCACCAGATCCACGGCTGACCGCATCATGTCGCCCTTAAATTGCTCCAGACGGTTTTCAAAGCGCTCCAAAAGGGTCATCGCGTCCGACGTACTGCCGGCAAAACCGGCCAGCACCGTGCCTTTGTAAAGCTTGCGGACCTTCTTCGCGTTTGATTTTATGATCTGGGTTCCCAACGTCACCTGACCGTCGCCGGCCATTGCCACCACTTTACCGGCGCGTACGCATACTATAGTCGTTCCCTCAAACAGAACCGTCATCCCCTATCTCGAAATTATCAAAATTTGCCCGCGGGTGGCAGGCCATATAACTTTCCTTCATCCACGACGCGCTGACGGTAAGGTATATTTGCGTCGTGGCCATGTTTTCATGCCCCAGAAATTCCTGGATAAACTTCAGTGAAGCGCCCCTCTCCAGCAGGTGCGTCGCGCAACTGTGACGCAGCACGTGCGGAGTCACCCCGTCAAGCCCGCCCCTCTCTGCCAGCTTTGTAACTATGCGGTGTACGGTGCGCACGGTAAGCGCGTTTCCGTTTTTCCCGGCCAATACAAAGCCGCCTTCCGAGGACGCATAAATTGACCGCAAAGCCCTTTGGGCGTACGTCCCAAAGGGGACGCGGCGTTCTTTGGAGCCTTTGCCGAGCACCGTGAGCCATCGTTCCTCCAGGTCGACGTCGTTCCATTTAAGTCCCGCCAATTCCGAAATACGCAGCCCGCAACCGTAAAGCACCTCCAAAACGACAGTGTCCCTGGCCGGCTCCTCGCTGCTTTCGGCCATCTTGAACAGGACGTCCACCGCCTCGGCGGAAAGCGCCCTCGGGATGTTTCGAGGCGCAACCGGCCCTTTCAGCGAACGCGCCGGATTGTTGGACACCGCGCCGCTGTCCTTGAGGTATGAAAAAAAACCCCGCAGCGCGGACAGTTTCCTCGCGATAGTCGGTTTGGAAAAACCCCACCCCGCCATGTTCCTCAGATATGATCTGAGCACCGGCATATCAATGGCTTCAAGGCTTTCTATCCCCTGTTCCTCGACATAACCCGCGAACTGCCTCATGTCCACCTCGTAGTTGACATGAGTATGCCCGGACGCGGACCTGTTTTTTACGTGTTCAAGAAAAGACGCCACGGCGGAATTGATTTGCTCTTTGTCCATTGATCCTGTTTACACCACTATCCTTATTTTAGTATTTAGTAAGATTATAGCAACTTATTTTTTAAATAACCGTTATGGCGTCGGCGATTTTGTTCCAGTCGTCTCTGTGGTGTCCGTGGCCGGCTCCATCGAGTATGACGAGCTTTGCTCCGGGGATGGTTTTCGCTATGGCTTCGCCGTGAGGCAAAGGCAGAACTCTGTCGTCGGTTCCGTGAATTACCGTTACAGGGACGCGGATCTCGGATGCCCGGTTCCACCAATTCCTGCCTCCGCCGAGAAGCGGATAATTTTGAAGCGCGCGCAGGTCGCCGGCGCGTTCAAACTCAAACTCCGCCAGCTCGCGATGGCGTTTTTCGTTAAAGACGCGGCCTTTGCCGCTGAACAGGCGTCCTATGGCGGTCATGTATTCGATGACCGTCTCTTTGTCGGCCCAATTTAAGGCGCGTGCCAGATCGTAGATTTTCAGTATCTCCGGGCTTGTTTTAGGCGGGGGAGGGCTGACGTGTCCCCAAATTCTCGATGCCAGGCACGTCAGGGCACGGACGCGTCCGGGATGTTTCAAAGCGGCTATCTGCGCCAACATCCCGCCAAGGCTCATTCCTAAAAAATGCGCGCCCTCTACGTTCCAAAAATCAAGCACACGAATACAGTCGTCGGCCATGTCGTCAACCGTATACCTGGGCTTGCCCGGCTCATAAGTCTGGGATTGGCCCGTATCGCGGTTATCGAAACGGATGACAAAGCGCCCCCGGCCGGCTAGAAGACGGCAAAATTCCTCGTCCCACCAGATCATGGAAGACATCGCCCCCATAATGAGAAGCAGCGCCGGATCCCTGGGATCGCCGAAACTTTCGGTACAAAGTAATATGCCGTCCGTCGTAAAAATTTTCTCCATAAAAGCGTTCCCTATTTCAACAGATATTTCATTGAGATTTCCAACAATTTCCCCATTTCAACGGGCTTTGCCAGGTGCGTGTTCATGCCGTGTTTCAAGGCTCTTTCCACGTCGTCTTTGAAGGCGTTGGCGGTCAGGGCCACTATGGGAACCGTTTTTGCGTCCGGCCTGTCAAGCGCCCTGATCGAAGCCGCGGCTTCATATCCGTCCATGACGGGCATCTGCACGTCCATATAGATTATGTCGTACGTGTTTTCGGCCGACTCCTCGAACATCCTGACCGCGACAGCGCCGTCGTCAGCTTCGTCTATGTCCATGCCGGTGGAACTCAGGAGGTCTGCCGCGATGATCCGGTTGACCATGACGTCGTCCACGACAAGAGCTTTCTTGCCGGTGAAAAGGCCGGATATGTCCGTTATATCCTTTATGTCCGGCAGTTCCTGCCTGGCTTCCGGTATGGCCGGCGTCATCCATATGTTAAAGCTGAAAAAACTGCCTTCCCCCTCCTTGCTCTCCACGGAAATATCTCCGCCCAAAAGCCGGACTATCCTCCTGCTGATTGCCAGCCCCAGCCCCGTGCCGCCGTAACGCCTGGATATCCGGGAATCTCCCTGTTCAAACGGCTGGAACAAAGTGGCCATGACGCTCTCGGTAATGCCGATTCCTGAGTCGCGGACGGAAAATTCCACGAGGGTTTTCTCTAATCCAGCGCCGCCGTCCTTTTCTTTTTGCGCTATGCTTAGCTCCACTTTCCCGCCTGCCGGGGTAAACTTTACCGCGTTGCCCAGCAGGTTGATCAACACCTGGCGCAGGCGCAGGGAATCCGTCATAAAATTGGCCGGAGGCGGCACGTCGAAGGCCGCGTGGAAGGAAATATTTTTCTCGCCGCATCGCGGCTTGATAATGGAGACGACGGTTTCCGACAGCTTGTGGAGGTCGGTTATCTCCTCGGCCAGCTCTATTTTCCCGGAATCTATCTTGGAGATGTCAAGTATGTCGTTGAGCAGGCCCAACAGGTGATGAGACGACGTCTCGATCTGATTCACGTAAGACCGGGTGTCCTCCACGTCCACAACTTTTTCGCCGAGCCTTTTCTTGACGATGTTGTTCATTCCTATGATGGCGTTCATCGGGGTGCGAATCTCATGGCTCATGCGGGCCAGGAACTCCCCCTTGGACGCGTTGGCTTTGTTGGCCTCCAACACGGCGTTTTCCAGCTCGATTTGCTTTCGTATGATATCTGTAAGATCGATGCTTTCTATGATGTAGCCGATATTGCCCCCGTCTTTGCCGGTAAGGTGGGTTGCCTTGCCTTTGAAGTAGCGCCCTGTTTCCGCTACGTACAAAACCTCGGCCTCTCGCCCGTCCCGCAGCGCGGTTATCGGACAATGCGCGCTTCCGGGAGGATAGAGGCTGTGTTCACCGTACGGGCGTCCCAATAATTCGGAAAAGTTTTTTGTCGATAAATCCAGGCTCTCTTTGTTCGCGTAAATAATTTTGCAATCCATGTCGATGATGACCTGTGGATTTTTGACGCTGTCCACCAAGCTGTCGGCCATTTCGTCGAAAGAGTCCGCCAGCGTGCCGAGTTCGTCCTTAACAGGCGCTTTGAAACGGAAATGCCGCTCTCCGGCGCGGAAATGGGATATGCCGTTTATCAGGGCCGTAATGCTGTCGGTGAAAACGGATGCCATCCAGACGGCAACCAGCACGATCAGGGTTATCATGACGCCGGCTACGATGCTCAGCAGCGCTATGGTGCTCACTATATTGCCGTCTATGGCTTGCTGCGTTTCACTGGCGGCCTGGGTCATAGTTTGATCGCTGTACGCGATAAGCGAGTCGAGGGCCTTTTTGGTTTCCTGGGCGGGTCTGAAAAATTCGCCCAAATCCGCGCCGATGGATACGACTCCAAATCCGCGCCTGGAGGCGTTGTATTGGCCGGTGTAGTATGGTATGGCCGCCGCGGTAGTCAGCTTTGTCAAGCCGCTCCATTGTATGACGAAAGACCCGGAGCCTCCGTGCTGCGTCAGGTCGAACATGCCGATGCCCTGCGGCGCGAAGTTCATGTAGCGCCCGTCCAGGCCTACCAGGCCCTTTTCGGCCAGTTCCCCGGACGGTTTTTTGTTGAGGGACTGCTCGAAGAAAACCGGCTCGTCCTTGATGAAATCCGGGTAGCTCTTGCCGCTGGCCTGCCACGCGTAGTAAATACGGTCTTCGAGCCAGGGAACCTGCGGATCGCCGGTATCAGGGGCGTACCCGACTATGGAATGATGACGCGGATGGGCGATACAGCGGCCTTTATGATCCCATATGAAAGCGTAGTTTCCGTCATGAGCGCTTGGTATCTCGGCATAACGCCTTTGTGTGGAGCTGATGTGCGACGAGAACTCCATAAGGTGGTCGTGGTCGAGGGCAAGGGTGACATAGCCGACGATTTGTCTCGATTCGATCACCGGCGTGGCCCAGCGTATGATTCCCTCGAACCTCCTTCCCAGGGGGTTTTCCTGCCCCGCGTAAGCGGATCTGCGCGGGGCGTACGCCTCCCCTGCGGCGGCGGCGCTTTCAGGCGTGTAAAAACCGATGACCCGAGACGGCACGTAGCTTCCAATGACCTCGGAAACGTATATTTCTCCGGGCCTGAGTTTTTGCAGTTCGCTCCAATATGTCTCGGCTCGCGCGAAAGTGTTCAGGCGATCGGAAACTTTTTTCAATTGCAGGTTCATGCGGGGAGACGTGGTAACTTTTAGCTGTTCGTTTCCGTCAAGATCGACAAAGGTAATCTCCGCGTAAATCGGGCGTCTTTCGTAATTGAAAATCTCCGGGGGGCGATAGTTAAAATTGACGTCGTTTTCTTTGTTTGAAGGGACAATCATTTCATGTTCCGGCGGCTCTCCCTCCGGAATCCACGATTTCTCGTCCGGCGCCAGTCTCCATCTTCCCTGCCGGATCAGGCTCCTGCGCATGTTCGTGACAAAATGGCGATATACGTCGGGGTCTCTTGCCAACGTGGAGGCAAGGAGTACGTCGCTGTCGCGCTCGTACAGAAATTCCGCTATCCGGCGCGCCACCTCGGTGGTCATGCGCTCAATATCCTCCATAGCCCGGTTGTTTAGGGCGCTTACCGAGTTGTTGACGGCTATTTCACCCGTCTGAACCAGCGCGTCGTTGGTTTTTGTCGTAAAGTCCCGCATCCTGCGGTTCAGCTCATCTCCAAGCAGCAACGACTGCTTCCACGCCACCAAGGCAAGCAGGACAATAGGAATGACCTTGATGACCAGGAAAATTATGAGGAGCTTCGCGCGCATCCCCATCCCTGTAAACGCTGTGACCCGGTTCCAGGAAGTACGAAAAAGGCTCAATTTGTTTTTCATGTTTCCTCAGGCTCTTTGGCCATGCGGGCTATGAATTTTTTATATCAAAATTATAACTCATGAAAATGTCAGTCTTTAAGTAAATGAACATATAACAAACGGGACGCTGTTTTTATTTTAGCGTCCCGTCTTTAAGCGATCTATACCCTATACCAAGTTGCAATCAATAAGAATGTAATATATCATTATCTCCAAAATCAATGAGGAGGTAATGGTACATGCGTAAATCGATACCAATACCAGAAAGCCGCATTCTTGAACTTGAAGTATTCAGGAAGAAAAAGTGGCCTGGACATGAAATTCAGAGGTTTTTGTGCGTTTGGTTGCGCGTTAATCAAGCTATGTCAACATTCGATATAGCGAAAGTGATTGGTTGGCACGTCAACACTGTCCGCATAATACAAAGAGATTTTATTAAGCGTGGTGTAGCTGCGTTTACAGAATTAACAAGAGGCGGTAGGAATCGTGCTCTACTAACTCCAGAAGAAGAAAAAGATTTGCTTGCGTCATTCGAAAAATCGGCTGAACAGGGAACATTGCTGGTGGCAAACGATATTAAGGAGGCGCTTGAAAAACGCCTCGGTCGTAAAGTGCATAAAACTACGGTGTACAGGATACTTCACCGTAATGGCTGGCGGAAAGTAGTCCCGCGCCCGAATCATCCGAAACGTGACAAAGAGGCTGTGGAAGCCTTTAAAAAAGGGGCTTCGCAGACAGGGTAGAGCTTGCAGCCTCAGGAGGAGAAACGCCCCGGGTTATGTTCCAAGATGAAGCGAGGTTTGGCCGTATAAGCGACCCCAAAAAATGCTGGGCAATGAATGGAATACGCCCTGAAGTCAAGGCTCAAATGGTACGTGAATACGTGTACGTGTTCGGAGCGATCAGCCCGAAAGACGGATGGCATGACAGTTTGATACTGCCTTATGCGAATACGGAAGCAATGTCGATATTCTTGGAAGAAGTTAGTCGTCGCCACGCGGATGAGCGAATCATAATGTTTATGGATCAGGCAGGATGGCATAAGTCAAAAAGCTTGGTAGTGCCGGAGAATATAGAATTGGCGTATTTGCCACCGTATTCTCCAGAACTGAATCCAGAAGAGCAGATATGGGATGAACTCCGAGAAAAGTTTTTCGGTAATAAATTATTCAATACACTGAAAACGGTGATGGATACGGCAGTCAAGGGGTTACAAATGATGGAAAAGTCTCCTGAGCGGCTAAAAAAACTCACTCACCGAGGCTGGATATTAAATCCTGATTGATTGCAACTTGGTATAAGGGACAGGAAATCCAAAGGGGACGAAATAAGAGGCATACCAAGCCAGTTGTAATTATTGTATGCGAAGGCAAAGTAACAGAGCCTAAGTATTTCGGCAATTTCAAGGGGCGGCATAAGCCTATAAAAATTGAAATTGTAAAAGGCGCCGCAGGCAAAAATTACGATGCGTTAATAAAAGAGGCGGATAGAGCTGTACACAAACACGTTATCGATACGGACGGCAACTACTCCGTTTGGTGTGTATCTGATGTGGATGTAGACCACAATACACCCGGCAATTATTCCACAAGAAACGACCAACTAAAAAAGTATGTCGCAGAAGCGAAATCCAGAAAATTTGAGGTCGCTTTGTCTAACCCATGCTTTGAACTTTGGTTTTTACTGCATTTTACCCCGAATCCCGGTTATATGCGGGATTACGATGCGGTTAAGAAAGAACTTTCCGTTGGCTTGCCCAATTATCAAAAAAATAGTGACGTTTATAGCCTTTTAGCAGCTAACCAAGCAACTGCAATAGATAATGCGAAGTCATTGGAGCAAATTCAAAAGCAAAACAAAACTGATTTGATGGATGTTACTGTCAACCCGTATACAAGTGTATGGAAACTTGTTGAGGCAATCAATTTCGACAGATTTGCCGCTCAGCCCAACGCGATCAAGGAAAATTAAAGTCCCAATATCCTTTCGTATCCGAACCTACCCTTTTAATCAATTCTTTTTCTTTGAGGGACTTCAAGCGGGAGGCTATCGTTTTCCTGCTCACAGACAGCCGTTCAGCCATTTCGGTTTGCGTTATGCTTTGATTTTCGGCAATCAAAAGCCAATATCTCGGCTTCGCGTTCTGTGACATTCTCTGTCACCTTTTCTGTAACCCTGTCTGTCACCTTTGCGGTTACAGAGCGTTCCAGAGGAATGATGGTTTTGAAGATATCGCCTTCGATGAGTTCCGGCTCTCCGCCGGAATATATACTCGTGTATTTGTATAGGTTCCGCACCCCGGAGCCGAGCGTGTCGGCGTAGCCTATTTGCACGAAAAAGCGAGCAAGTATTGGATTTTTGGGATATGGTTCAAAATTTGCAGGGTCGATGCGACCCGGATAAAGCGATCTGTTCCAGTTCTCCGCCACAAGCCTGTCTTTTTCTACGACGATCCTGGCAGGAAACGTGCTTGAAAACTCGCGATGGACAAGGATGTTTGAGACAAGTTCCTTTGCGATATGGTCCCTTACGCTTACGTTCAAGTTATCGATCAAAAAAAACCTATCGAACGTGTGTTTCCTGATAAAGTTCATCAGAATATCAAAACTCTCGATTAGATTTGCCTCCACACGCTCGCGGTCGTCGTAGCGGTCTAGATTTTCGATTCTGCGAAGGCAGTCCGTCACGTACCCCGGCGCGGCTTGCTGGATGATTTCGTCTCGACCGAAGAGCAGTATTGCCGCAAGATTGAAGCCTGTATCGCCAGTGACGATGTTTTCTTCATAAAGCCCGGCGCTTTTCATAATCTCCATGGCCGTCATTTGGCTCCACGGATGCTCCAGACGCTTGTTCTCGGCTCTGCGTTTGACAATGGGAATCAGTTCGTCCAGTTTGAGGTGCTCCTCGCGCGCATACGGAAACACGCGACGTTCCGTGAACTGCGTGGATTTACGCACGGATAAATTTGCAATAAGTTGGGTCGATTTCGTGATGTCAAAATCACCGTCTTCATTACGGTCATAAATACGCCCGCCGAAGGACTGTATCTGTGAACTCACAGGGACATAAACGAAAAGTATCACTTTGCCGTCAAGCAATATTTCCTCAAGAGTTAAAAATAACGTCGGCGCAAAGCGTTGAGGGTTATTGAGCGTATTTACGAAATTCTTCTTCATCTCTC
>WRKN01000058.1 GCA_009778055.1 Synergistaceae bacterium | reverse complement strand
CAAACAACCGGACTTCGGGCGTCTCAAACGCCTCCTGAAAAACCCCGTCGTGGTGGACGGGCGCAATTTATATTCCCTCTCCGAAATGGCGCGCAGGGGGTTCGATTATTACTCCATCGGACGCCCGGCGGTGCGGACAAAATAATCATTTTCTTCGGGCATCCGCGTGGCCACGCGGATATAACGGCCATCCAGCCCCGGGAAGTTGCGGGTATGGCGCGTGGCGATCCCGCGTTCCAGAAGCGAACGTATCAATTTTGAATCATCGGCTGTCTCTATCAGAAAAAAATTTGTCCGGGTCGGGCGAACCGTAAAGCCGGAATCCCTCAGCGACGCCATGAAACGCGGCGTCTCTGCCGCGTAGAATTCGCGCGTTCTCTCGACGAAAGCCTCGTCCCTCATAAACGCCGCTCCGGCGGCCTGGGCCAAGGCGTTCACGCTCCACGCCGGACGGCGCGATTTCAGTTGTTCTATGCGCTCCCGGCACGCCAGGACGTAACCCAGCCGAATCCCGCACAGATGAAAAATTTTTGTCAGGGAACGGAGGATAACGGCGTTTTTATGCCGCAGGTAGTCTATTTTACCCCGCTCGCCGGCCCTCGGGATCAAAAAATCGGCGTACGCTTCGTCCACGATGAACAGCGTGTCGGGGGCGGCGGCGAAAAGGGGTTCGAGTTCCGCCGCGTCAATGTACTCGCCGGTGGGGTTGCGCGGGTTGCACAGAAAAAGGGCGTCGCAGTCCTTAAATTCATTCACGTCATTCACGGAAAAAATGTTCCGCGTTTTCGCGCCGTAGGCGGAAAGGGCGCGGAGGTATTCCCCGTAGGCGGGCTGCAGCACCGCGGCGTTTTTGCCGCCCAGAAACGACGCCGCGAGGTAGATGGCCTCGTTCGAGCCGTTTACGAACAGGACGTTCTCCATGCCGCATTTCTCGCGTCCGGCGACGATCCCCCGGAGTTCCTCCGTTTCGTCGTCCGGGTAGGCGGAAAGACAACGCCATAAATCTATATCGAGCTTGCCGTCCCACGGCAGCACGTTTGTGTTCGTGCTGAAGTCGAGAACTTTTTCAGCCGCCGGCATGGTTATGCCGGCGGCTTCGTACAGCTTTTCGGGGTTTGCGCCGTGCGCGCGGAATATCACAGACACAGCAAAATCAGGACGCACAGCGCCACGGAGGCGTCCAGAACAGAATGGGCGCGCAGGATGTCGGCGGCATCGGGCTCTCTCAGGTTGTCGCCTATCTCCGGCTTCGCCTCGAACACTCCACCATAGGACGCCCCGCCTCCCAGCCTTATGCCCAGCAGCCCGGCGAAGGCGCTTTCTCCGTGGGCGCTGTTGGGGCTTTTGTGCTTTTTGCGATCCCTGAGAAATACCTTCAATCCCCGGAGGGGCGCATAGCCCAAACAGACCCCGGCGAGAAGGGCAACTATCCCGCCGAGCCGCGCCGGAATGAAGTTCAAAGCGTCGTCCAGTTTGGCGCAGGCGCGTCCGAAGTCGCGGTATCGCTCGTTGTCGTACCCAACCATGGAGTCCATGGTGTTCACGGCCTTGAAAAGCCATGTCAGCATGACGGAGACGGCGGGGCCGCCGATGGCGTAACCGGCTGCCGCGAAGAAAAGCGCTGAAAACACCCCGTCTATAAAATTCTCCCCTATAGTTTCGACGGCGGCGCGGATTATGCCGGCTTCGTCAAGGCTTTGGACGTCGCGCCCCACCACGCGCGAAAGCTCCTCTCTCGCCCGCGGTATGTCTCCGTTAAAAAGAGAGACCGCGACGGGCAGGGTTTCGTCCTTCAAAGAACGCCATGCCAGCGCCGAGTACAAAAGATAAAGAACCGCCGCGCCGTAAAAAACCGGGGAGGCAAACGAAGCGGCCAGCAGAACCAGCCCAACCGCCGCGGCTGTCGTGGCGAGCACCGCCCGGCAGAAAAGCGTCCCCCCCCTCTTTTTATCGTCTTTCCGATAAAAGAATTTCTCCCAAAAACGTATTATCAACCCTACGCCTCCCACAGGATGCGGAAGGCGCTTAGGGTCGCCGAACAGGGCGTCGAGAAAAACAGCCGCGAGAAGGTACATTGAATCACCGCCCTTTCCTACGTCAGAGGGCTGCGGTGATAGGAAACTCTCAGCTCCATCGGATGAACGGCGGAGGCGGGGTTGAGCCAAGCGATGCGCGCCGCTTCAGAGGCGTCCGGGCGGACAGGCGAAACCTTTCTCCCCAAGCCAAGGTCCGGCAGGAAAGTTTTCTCCGGGGCGTCGGAGATCACTTCGGCGTTCTCGTGTCCGAGCAGCCATCTTTCGATCTCGTCTTTGCCGTACTCTCCGACCGGAAGCCCGTCTTCGCACCCGAACGAGGCGGCGTACACCCTCTCCCGCCCAGCGTACACGGCTGCGAGCACAGGCGTTCGCTCCGCGCTTGAACCGGCCAGCATATGAAGGGAGGAGACCGGCGCGACCTTGACGCCAAGGCCGTAAGCCAGAGCCGCCGCGTATGAAACCCCGACGCGTATGCCCGTGAAGTAGCCCGGCCCGTTCGTGACGGCAAGCAGGCCGACTTGGTCAAAAGAACGGCCCGCGTCCGAGAACGCGTTCTTTACGATTACAGGAAGCTCCGCGGCCTGGCGTCGGCCGAGGTCAAGGCTCTCCGAAATTAAAACGCCGCCGTCCAAAAAGACGGCGACGTTAGTCAAACGCAAGCTGCAGTCCAACGCCAGAATCAATTTCCCCACCTTCTACCGCCTCCCGTAATTTTTGAAGCGCCGAGCCGGCTGCCCCTCCAAGGGAGGATATTTCAAAGGCTCTTTCGTTTTCGCCGACGCTCTCGATAAAGACATTAAATACGCCGCTTTCAGGTGAACCGGTCCATCTCTCCGCCCACTCGACCAGCAGAAGGCAAGGAGCCTCCCGGTATTCCTCAAGCCCCAGGTCCTCCGCCTCGCCAGGCTCCAGACGGTAAAGATCGGCGTGGGCGATGAGGAAATCCGCCGTTTGGTATTCGTTGATAAGCGTAAACGACGGGCTTCTGACCCGCGTAACGCCCAAAGCGCCGCCTATACCGCGAACGAGCGTGGTCTTTCCCGTTCCAAGGTCACCCGAAAGCAGAACCGTCATTCCAGGCGCGGACTCTTTGGCGGCTCCCGTAAGCGTGGCTTCCATAAGCGCGGCTCCCAGGGCCTGCCCCAAAGCAAGGGTGGCTTCCTCGGAAGACGTTCGCAGGCGCAGCGTTTCCCGCGGATTCCGCGTCATTTTTCTTTTTCCCGCTTCTCGCGGTTCAGGCGCTCCCTGCGCCGCCAGACAGTTCTCGTGAGGAACATGGTCAACAGGAAACACAGCGCGAAAATAAATTTGCGGGCCACATCGGTGAAGCCGACGCCCGCGCGGTTTGTGCCGAAAATAAAAAGCGCCGCCACACCGAAACCCAGCGCCGAAATGAAAAGCCCTTTGCGGCGTATGCGCTCGGTTTTGCGAATTTCCTCGTCCCAATCCACACGGCGTCTCTCTCTATGTCTCATGAGCATGACACGCGCCGCCGGTCTCGATGACCACCACCGCCACGGCGTAGTCTCCGTCGTGGCTGAGCGATACCCACGCGCGTTTCCTCCCTTCCTCGAAATCGGCGTCCAAATCACGCGGCACGGCCAGACGGGGGCCTCCAGTGTTAGAGCGTTCCAGACAAAACGACCGGGAAAACGCCAATTTATACATGGAGACGCCGCCGGCTTTGGCAAACGCCTCACGGGCCGCGAAAGCCGAGGCGAAACTGGCCGCCCTTGCCAGTTCGTTACCTTTCCCGTCGGCGTAAGCGATTTCCTCGGGGTGAAAAATCCGCCGCACGAAATGCTCCGACCGCACGGCTCTTTTCATACGAATTATGCTGCAGAGGTCTACTCCCAATCCCAGAATCATGCTCCTATTGTAACACCCGTTAAAAAGCCTTCGTGGTATACTTTTCACATTTGCAAAGACCGGCAGGAGGGGAAAGGAGGGAGCCGAACGGTGGAGTCCGCGATGAGCAAAAAACGCGAGGAGGAGTTCAAAAAAAACACGGCCAGGCTGCGTTACGCGATGAATACGTCAGAGGCCGAGGAGGAAGAGGGCGAGAAACATGACGGCCTGCTCTCTGTCGGCGAGCTGGCCAAATTCGCCAGGGTCACCCGCTCCGCCCTTATATTCTACGACAACAGGGGCCTGATTCGTCCCGCGGAGAGAGGAGACAACAACTACCGTTATTACTCTCCATATCAGGTCACGACTGCCAACCTGATAAACACCTTGCAGGAACTCGAGGTTCCGCTCAAAGAAATCGCCGATTTTACCAATCACAGGACGCCTGAGAAAATTATCTCCCTTTTTTCGGAACAAAGCAAACACATTGACCGGCGAATAGAAAAACTTTTGCGCGCTCAAAAACTCTTGCTGACCCTCAATGGCATCATAGAGGAAGGATTGTCCGTTGACGAGGAAAAAATTGAAACGCGCTGGAACGAGGAGGAGTCCATACTCGTCGGGCCCCAAATTGACTACTCGGGCGGAACCACCATCGAAGAGGCACTTCTTGATTTTTACAAGCATTGGGACGCCGCTGACAGCGATCTGGATTTGAACTACCCGGTGTGGGCTATTTTTTCGGAAGAGCGCGTCAAGCGCGGGGACTGGGTGGGCCCGGACAAATTCTACTTCAAAATGCCCGACGCGCCGGACAGAAAACCCGCCGGCCTGTACGCGACGGGCTACAGCAGGGGATACTACGGACAAAGCGCCGCGCTTTACAAAAGGCTCATCGCCCACATAGAAGAAAACGGGCTTGAAATATGCGGCCCGGCGTTTGAGACGTACCCCCTGAACGAAATATCAATTTCCGATCCATATAACTACCTTATGCGGGTGTCCATACAAGTTAAATAAACCGCTAGGGCAAAACCGGCGGGTCGAACGGGTCGCGGTTCCTGCGTTCGCCAAATGACACAGGCGTGTCCGGATATGCCAGCAGGGACAGGCTCAGGCCGATGGCGCTGTTCGAGCCGGACGTGCGGTCATCGTGGTAGCGCAGCTCCAATTTCATGCAGTCGGAGACCCACTGAAGCGAATAGTTGACTTCGTCGATCATCGACACGTCCATGTCGTAACTTCCGCGAACAGCCAAAAACCAATCTTTCCCCACGGGAAAGCGTATTCTCTGGTGAAACCTCTCCCTCTCGCGCCCCTCGTCCCAAAGCATGGGCGACTCTCCCCATACGAAACGGCGCTCATACCCGGACGCCATTTCGACGTTGCCCAAACTGTAGCGAAATCCCCAAAAGCCGTCCGCTATTTCCTGGTCGGAGCTGTCTTTGTCGTAAAACCAGGCGCCGAAGGTTATATCCGAGAAAAACGTTACCGCCCCCATAGGAGACTCCAGGTAATTTCGCAGCGTCAGGCCGTAGCGGGTCACCGTGTCATTGGTAGTGAGCGGCGTTCTTTCCCAATAACTGCCCACTTCCGCTCCAAGCCTGAACCATGACATATTCAGGGTACGGTCTCTTATCCACGGCGTCAGCACCGTGAATTCCGGCTTTCGATCCAGCCGTCCCCTGTATTCGTAGTTCGCGTCTTTCTGAATCTCCATGTACTCTCTCCACGCCGCGCGGAGCGTGGCTTCCCAGCCGTTTCGCGCATAGTACAGCCCAACGCGCGGGCTGTACTGCTTGTCTTCCCACGCGTCCTGCCAGGAGTACTCCACGCCGCCTTTGATAGAGAATCCTCCTCCGATGCTCTGCTCGACCCCGGCCATCCACTCGAACCCCGTTTTGTCCCAGTAGGCCGCGCCCAGTTCAAAAACCCCGTTTTCCCACTCCAGCGCCCCGCTCATGCCGGCGCCGGCGCCCTTTTTCTCGTCTCTCTGAACGTAGGGCATAATATTATGCTTCAACGCCTTGCGGTCTATATTGACAATGTAGTCCATGGGATAGGAAAAAATGAAAGTATTTCCCAGGTAGAGGCGCGGGGTTTTCGCCACCACCTGCCGCCCTGGAATTACGGTTATGCTTTTCGTTTCGAGGCGGTAATGGGGATGATCCGGCACGTCGCAGGTAGTAACGGACACGTCTTCCGCAAATCCCACGTAAGAGGCGCCGCCGGCATCTCCTCTTACAAGCCCCTGCTCGAGCGCCAGGTCGTAGGGCATGATCCGCATTCCGCCTCCGGAGATGTGAAGCGTGCCGCTCCCAATTGGAACGTCGCTTCCAACCTTGCTCAGGACGCCTTCCTGGGTGTCGAGGTCGTATTCCAGGGTGTTACCCGTGACCCTCCGCCCCATGGCTTCCAACGTCACCAACCCGCCCGGGGGAGGCGAAGCCCTGACCTTCTGGGAAAATACGTCGTAATCTATACGATCGGCGCGAATTGTCGCGCCTTCGTAAGTCAGGACGGCGTTGCCCTCCGCCGAGGCTTTGCCCGCCTCGTCGTCGTAGCTTACGCGTTCGGCGTCCAGCGTCACCTTCGATGGAGCGGCCAGCGCCGGCATTTCACCAAATAAGACGGAAACAAGCAGAACTAACGGCAAAAAAAGCGGGAAAATTACACGGCTGCCGAAGCTGGAGTTTATTTCACGATTTCTTTCCACCGGATCACAATTCCTTCGTCGTTTTTTGGCGTTACATATATCAATACCATAAAAATAACCTGCCTGCCTACCTGCCTCCGCCGCGTTGAACCGCAACCTTGCCGGTCCGGCCCGGAAGCTCCGACATTTCGATCCCGCAGATATCCGCCCGCAAATCGGCTTTGGGCGAAGCGGCGCTGACGCGCGAGGCCACGTCCCCAAGGGTTGGGAACGCCATCTCCCCGTCAACGCAGCAGTCGAGCAAGCGCGTAAAAATGCCGCTCATGTCGCCGCCCTCCGCCTCCGCGTGAATGGAGCGCACGTTAAGCCCCGGCTCCAGAAGGTCGAGGTAACGGTCGTTTACGCTCTCAGCGCTCGCGCCGCCCGTGCCCAAAAGTTCGTCCAGAGTCGGAAGCGTGGCGGGGATTTGAAGAGTGCGGAACACAACGCCGTCAATGGTTGGTATAAAAGGGGAAACTCCCCTGACGTCGCTTGAGTAGTCCAGATCAAACTCGTCCTGCACGGCCAGACTGTCGCGCGATACCTGCCAGCCGGGCGCGGCGCAGCTTCGGGGAGGCGTGCCGACAACGCCGGAAAAAAGCTCCGCGGCCCTGTTGAATTCGGCGCGAATCTCCTCGCGCGGCAGTTCCAGCAGGCAGTCCTGCCAGAGAGCGCAATCCCAGCAGCGCACGCCACAGTCATGCCCTTCGTCCGCCGCGCGCTTGAGAATGTCGGGGTTCGACGCCACTATCATGGGCGCTTTCAGCAGCGTGCCATAAAGAAGGGATCTAAATCCATTTGAGCCGGACGCCTTGGCGCGCAGCATTTTTGCCACGAATCCCCTGCGGAAAACCCGGCGAATAACCTTGCCTGAGTTATCCGGCCCCATCGAAAAGAAAAAAGACGCCTTGATTCCTTTCTTTCCTAAGATATCCAACAGGCGCGGAACCCCTTCGATGTACCCTTTAAGAGTGTCTACGTCAATTTTTATTGCCAGTTCGCAGATCATTTATTTTAGGCTCATTCCGCGGCGGAAGCGCCGGCGGGCAGCCGAAGTTCATCTCCTTCCAAATTCCTTGCTCACCTTCAAGAAAGAAAAGAATACCACAATTCCGAGTCCGGCGCATCGCCAACTCTCCCCTGAAAACAGTTCCATTGACCAATCTTCAGTAATTAAGTTATAATACAAAACGTTGAACTACTTATCAACAACAGGGGCGGCATAGCCAAGTGGTAAGGCAGAGGACTGCAAATCCTTTATCCCCAGTTCGAATCTGGGTGCCGCCTCCAGAAAAGAATCCGGCATAGCCCGGTTAAGTTAAAAAACCCGCTGAAAAAGCGGGTTTTCTTTTTTCCTCGTCAGCCGCTCACACGGCAGGCGGCAGAATGCCGCCCCTACACCCGTTTCTTCGAGGCTAGACTCTTCTACGCCATCACAATTTTTGTTTAGTGATTGTTTCGTAATTGCGCCGCCGTAATTTGTCGTACTGCGGGGCGCTCTTCAAAATCGTGCTATAGTGACAAAGAGAAAGCGGGGGCATCCCCGCATACAAGGAGGGACATTTGAAATGCTGACGCAAACAGCGGAGCGCCAAGGTTTACACCAGACTATTGATTCGCTTTCCGATTCCGCTATTGGCAAGCTCGCGAATTACATTGATTTTTTGCGATATGAGGAACGTATGGAAGAGCTGGAGGAAGCCGAAGACATAGCATATATCGAAGCTCACAAGGATGATCCGATAGTGCCTTTCGATTTGAAGGATTTTGACGCGGAATGAGTTATGGCATAGGAATCAAATCAGAGGTAAAAAAGTATCTTTTGACGCTTGAAAAAGATTTACGCCGCCGTATTTCGAGAAGTATAAATGGACTTGCCGTCAATCCGCGCCCAACCGGCTGCAAGAAGCTCAAGAACCGCGACGCGTACCGCGTCCGAGCGGGGGATTATCGGATAATTTACGAAATCCATGATAACGCGCTTGTCGTTTTGGTCGTAAGGATTGCTCATAGGCGAGAAGCGTACCAATAGAAGCGAAATTTCCGTGTAATGGTTTGTAGGGGCGGCATTCTGCCGCCCGTGCCGTGTGACTGATAGTCATATTATCAAGGAGGAACATCTATGCAGGCAGCCAAACAAAAAATATATAACCTGGTGGAAACACTACCCGATTTCCAGCTAACAGAAATCGCCAATTTCATACTGTTTATAAAAATGCGGGATGAAAATAAGCTGCATAAGGATTTGGAAGCCTTGAGCGTTTCAAGCACCGATTTTTGGAACAATGAAATTGATGATGAGGTATGGAATAATGTATAGCCAAGGCGATATTTTGCTTGTTCCGTTGCCGTTTACAGACCTGTCGGCAAATAAAAAGCGTCCTGTGCTTGTACTATCCAAGCGGGATTATAACGACGCGGCAGACGATATAATTGTGGCGGCTGTCACTTCTAACTTAGACACAAAGCCCTATGTAGTGCTATTCGCAAATAAAGATATGGCAGACGGGGCTTTGAAGGTGGATTCCTACGTTCGCGCCGATAAAATCTATACGCTGTCTCAGAGCATTGTAATTAAGCGGTTTGGCCAAGTTAAGTTCGAAGTTATTGAAAAGGTTAAGGGGAAAATATTGAGCGTAATGAATGAATCAGATACTCCCTTCAAAGTGCAGATGGCGCGGTAATTCGTATTTTATCATTTAGGGAAAATAAAAAAAAGTCCTCCCTTGTGGGCTTCCGGTGTTTGCGGACACCGAAAGAAAGGTGGGACCCTCATAATGCGCAAAAAAATTATAACACGTAGCTTTGAGTTTTGCCAAACGATAAGCGGAGGCTTTGTCCCCGCCGTATCGTCCGGCCTTGGAAGTGATGCCGATAGCGCGCCTGTCGTTTCGATCCATTTTTGCGGCGTCAGCACAAAGCTGTTCAGTCCCGCTTGCGTTCTAACCGCCTCGAATCCGACACGGTTAAAATTTGTGTTGTACAGCAATTCCCATATCCCAAGAAATTCAACCGTGTTGCGATTACGCATCCAGTTTTGAATAACGAATCGGGGGTTCTGCTCATCTTTATATTTCGCAATATCCGTCAGGGATATGTAATCGTCATGCCGGTGCGTGAGGACGGAGATCTCTGTTCCCCGCACGGTGACGGTTTCTTTCTTCAGCATATGGCAGCCTCGCTTTTCTCACAACATCTTGTTTATCGTATCACAAATGGCAGAATGTCTCTCCTACGCCATCACAATTTTTGTTTAGTAATTGTTTCGTAATTGCGCCGCCGTAATTTGTCGTATTGCGGGGCGCTCTTCAAAATCGTGCTATAGTGACAAAGAGAAAGCGGGGGCATCCCCGCATACAAGACCGGCTATAAAGAATTGTCAAGGGGTCAAATTGCGATAGTCGGAGAATAGGGTGAGTTATCTCGGAGTACAGCGAAAATGATGTTTACCATTTTGCGGGCAACATGACCAAGTGTAGTTAAGTGTGACTTACCTTCAGCGCGTTTGCGTTGATAGAAAGCAGAAATCGCTGGATCTTTGAAGGACGCGACAGTAGCAGCGAGCCAGAGAGCGCGGCGGAGATATGGAGAGCCTCGTTTGGACATTCGGTTCCGAGAGCCAGTGAAGTCACCGGATTGCTTCATGGTTGGGTCAACGCCAGCGAAAGCAGCGAGCTTGGCAGCCGAGTTAAAGCGTTTTACGTCGCCGATCTCGCTGAGGATGACAGCGGCGAGTGTCGGTCCAACGCCGGTGATAGTGGTAAGTTGAGTTTCAAACGCGGATAGTAGGCGAGCAATTTCCGCATCAAGAAGGTCTATCTGTTTCTCGACAAAGCGGATTTGTTCAATGTATTGCCGGATAAGCAATGCAATAGTATCAGTAGCCAGTAGGATGCCAAAGGAATTCCGGGCAGCGTCTTGTATTTCGGAGGCCTTTTTGAGGCCGAGCCTTCCATGACTGGCAATATTGATTGTTTCAACGAGCTTGTCCGTATCGACGTTAAGGATTTCCTCCGGTGTAGTGTACTCGGAAAGTAGTTCAAGCGACGCTTTCCCAAAGGTATCAGTAAAAAGGTTTTCATACTCTGGAAATATTTGGTCGAGGAGAGCGATAACCTTTCGTTTAATGTCCGAAACGGAGTCCACGGTGTAAAAACGGTGGCGGCACAGTTCGCGCAGAGCGAATAAGTCAGGTGGAGAAACGGTGGTTTCGCAAAAACGCCCGAAGCGAATTACGTCAGCAATGATGAAGGAATCGCGGCTGTCATTTTTCTGCTGACGGATATACATTGCGCGTAGGGCATCCGATTGGATGGCGTTAATAACGTGGATTACGAAGCCTTCTTTGCGAAGATGAGTGTAAAGCGCCAACCAGTAATGGCCGGTAGCTTCCATGCCAAACACGACATCGTAGCCCGTTACACGCTTTACTATTTCCTTCAAGCGATTGAAACCGGTGATGGAATTAGCGAAACGGAACGCTTTGCCAATAATGGAGCCACCTTGATCGATGATTGTAGCTTCGTGGTTGCGCTTGCCGATATCGATACCGACGATGAACATAGAGAACACCTCTCAGCTCAAGATTTCGTATGAGCGTGCTCTCTAATCTCCACGGGTCGCAACCTACTGCGAAATGAGAAGTCGGCACTCGGTGCCGCAACATCCGGCTCATTAGCGATATCCCGTGAAGGGAGAGGTTCCACTCTCGTTTAAGAGAACTGCGTCTCAAGGAGTCTCCACGGGTCGCAACCTACTGCGAAATGAGAAGTCGGCACTCGGTGCCGCAACATCCGGCTCATTAGCGATATCCCGTGAAGGGAGAGGTTCCACTCTCGTTTAAGAGAACTGCGTCTCAAGGAGGGAAAGGAACCCTCACCCCATACGAGTTATGTATATCATCGGTCAGGCCGATGATACCAAGTACTTATTATAGTTGGCGTTCTCGTTCTTACGAGTCACAGCCCACTGCTAGACTTTGAAGTCGGCGTTCTGTGTAACAACCCGACTTAGCGGTGTTACAGAAGGGGGAGAGGCTTCGCTCTCTCATTGAATGGGATTACATTTTATATAGTAGGAGAACATGACACATGCAATATATCGAACATCCGGCCGAAACAGGCGCGTTTCTTCTGGGCTGGGACGGGGTGCTGTCCGATATTCGACTGAATTTCGTGCCTTTGCGAGATAAATATTTCGGTGGCGGGATCGTTCCCTTTTTCAAAACCGCCGCTACTCTCCCCGAGCCTGACCGCTCCGCGGTCCTTGCTGAGATAAGCAAAATTGAAATCGAAGAAGCGGCTATGGCGACCGCGATGGAAGGAGCCAAGGACCTCATTGCCTGGCTCGTCGAAGAGCTCAGGTTACCATAGTAATGAACGCTGACGTTCCTCTGGCGGAGAGAATGAGGCCTAAAAACCTGGACGAATACTGCGGGCAGTCGCATTTAATGAAGAAGGGCGCGCCGCTTCGAAGCCTCATCGAGTCGGGGCGAGTTCCGAGTTGCATACTTTACGGACCGCCAGGAGTGGGAAAAACCACGTTGGTTCGATTGATCGCCAAATCCACGGAACGCAACCTCCTGGAGATAAACGCCGTCACGGCCAAAGTCGCCGAGCTGCGCGACCTTGTGGAGGAAGCCAAGCGCCTCAAGGCGATGAGCGGCGGAACATCCGCAGTGGTTTTTGTGGACGAGCTATACCATTTCAACAGCACTCAGCAAAATGCCCTGCTACCCTCCGTGGAAAAAGGCGACCTTATCCTGATTGGCACGACCACGGAAAACCCGCGTTATGAAATAAACAAAACCCTGCTTTCCCGGATGGTGGTTTTCGACCTCAATCCGCTTGTGGCGGCCGAGCTTCTGCCGTTGCTGCGCCGTGCCATGTCCGACAGGGAACGCGGGCTTGGGGGCCTGGAGGTTCAGGCATCGAACGACGTGCTGTCTTTCGTGGCCGCATCAGCCGGTGGGGATGTGCGGCAGGCATTGACGCGATTGGAGGCCTCCGTATCTTTTGTGGCTGCGACGGGCGGATCTGTTCTCACGGAAGAGGCCGTCACGCGGACGGTAGGCAGCTCCAGCTTGTGCTTCGACCGCAAGGGAGACGATCACTACTCCATCATATCTGCCATGATCAAAAGCATTAGAGGCTCGGATCCTGACGCCGCAATATACTGGTTGGCCCGCCTCCTTGCGGGCGGCGAGGACATACGCTTCATATGCCGTCGCATTATCATCTCCGCCGCCGAAGACATAGGCCTCG
>WRKN01000057.1 GCA_009778055.1 Synergistaceae bacterium | reverse complement strand
GTCGTACCTCTTTATTATTCTAGGCAGATGGCCGAACAGCTTTTTGGAATATCAAAGGATGATTTGAGCATATTGCCAATCCGAACGCACAACGAAACGCGATTTCGTGGTTTCATGCTATGACGGCAATGCACTACAATTTGAGCCTTTTGCATGACGACCGAGATTTTGGCGCCATAGCTTCCGCCGTAAAATTACTAAAAATAGCGCATTCGTGCTTGTGGTAGGCCAGGCCGGTCAGGGCTATTGCTAGGGCGTCGGCGGTGTCGTCGGGTTTGGGGATTGAGTCGAGGGCCAAAAGACGCTGCACCATTCTCTGGACTTGGGTTTTGTCGGCGCTTCCCGTCCCGCACACGGCCACTTTTATCTGGTTGGGCTTAGGCTCCAGCACCTTAACCCCCATCCGCGCCGCCAGCAGCATAACGACGCCGCGCGCCTGCCACACGAACTCCGCCGTCGTTATGTTGCGCCCGAAAAAGAGCCGCTCCACACACATGATATCAGGGAAGCAGCCGTTTGACCGAAAGGCTTCGAGCTGTTCATCAAGCGTTTCATACAAACGAAGGAGGCGCAGCGTAAACGCCTCCTCCGGGCTTGTCTCCACGCAGCCGAAAGCGAGCGCGTGATGTGACGAACCCGTCTGTTTGACCAGGCCGTATCCCATACGCGCCAGCCCGGGGTCTATGCCCAGGCATATGACGCCCGGCTCGCGAGGGTTCACGATACCCTATTCCTCAATCTGGGCGGCAGTTTCGTCCGGGATGTCAAAATTTGAATATACGTTTTGCGTGTCGTCGTGTTCTTCCAGTATCTCCACCAGCCGTATGATCTTGCGCGCCGCCTCCACGTCGGTGACCTCCACCGGGGTCTTCGGAATCATGTGGGTTTCCGCGCTCTCCACCGCGTATTTCGCCTTTTCGAGGGCTTCTTTCAGAGTGTGGAGATCGGTGGGTTCGCTGTAGAGGGTGAACCCTTCCTCGGCGGGCTCCATGTCCGTCATCCCGGCTTCCAGCCCGCAGGACATCAGGACGTCCTCGTCCAGCCCCTTGCCTTTTACCTCTATGACGCCCTTGCGCTCAAACATCCACGCCACGCTTCCCGCCTCGCCCATCTGCCCGCCGTTGCGGGAGAGCAGCGCCCTTATCTCCGGCGTGGTTCGGTTGCGGTTGTCGGTCATGACCTCGACCAAAACGGCGATTCCGTTGGGGCCGTATGCCTCGTAAGTCAGCTCTTCGTAGGTTGCCCCCTCTATTTCGCCCGTGCCGCGCTTGATACCCCTGGCGATGTTGTCGGCGGGGACGCTGACAGCCTTGGCCCGCTCAATGGCGGTTTTCAGGCGCATATTGATCGCCGGGTCTCCGCCGCCTTCTTTGGCGGCTACTATGACAGCCCTGACCAGCTTCTGGAAAAGATTCCCCCGCTTGCTGTCCTGCGCTGCCTTCCTGCGTTTGATGTTAGCCCATTTGGAATGTCCTGCCAAACAAATCACCTCGTGAGAAAAGATTATGTTTCTGGATTACAACTCTATTTTACATTTACAGTACGGGACGGGGAGGCGTTTGTGTTCGCTTTTTGCGCGCAGGGCCTCGATTTTAAGGGCGGTCTCCGGGGCGGCGTTGCCGATTGCCAGGTATTTGTCCAGTTCGCCGTAGCTGAAACCCATCTCTCCCTCGTCGGTCTGGCCTGTCCAGAGCCCAGCGGAGGGGGGTTTTTCTATGATGTGTTCCGGCAAGCCCAAAAAGCGAGCTATAGCGCGCACCTCACACTTTAAGAGGTCGCGGAGGGGTAAAAGGTCGGAGCTGTCGTCCCCGTGCTTGGTAAAGTAGCCTGTTTCCCACTCCGAACGGTTCCCTGTTCCGCACACAAGGCGGGACGTTGACTGGGCCACGCCGTAAAGCGTCACCATCCGCAGCCTGGCCTTGATATTGGCGCGGGCCATGTCGGAGAGCGGCACGGCGGAGTCCATAGCGGAGGTTAAAACGTCGAAAGCGGGAGTGAGTTCTATCGTCCTGTGGGGCATACCCAAACGCTCGGCGACCAGAAGCGCGTCGGCGGCGTCGGCAGGGTCGCTGCGGCACGGCATAATAAGCCCCAAGGCGCCGTCCTTGAAAACGCGCACAGCCAACGCCGCCACGACGGCGGAGTCCAGCCCTCCGCTCAGCCCCGCCACAATCCCTTTCGCGCCCGCTCGTTCCACCAGCGAAGCCAGCCATCTCTCTATACATGCCGCAGCTTTGCCAGGGTCGCGGACATATTCTTCATTCACAGACATCACCCCTCAAAGAACCGACGTCTTCGACACTACATCGCTCATGGTTTATTCAAGTATACTATAAAGTTAAGAGGTGAAAGGTTTGGTATAAATTTTACATTCAATAGTCAAGTTATCGCTTAACAGTTCCTTGGGAAGCAAAGCCTCCAATAATGATGGATTGCGCCCGCGCGCCCTTCCCGCAATTACATCCCCTCTGATGTACAATAAAAAGACGTTTTTACAAAAAAAGCTATATGGAGGCGGTAGGCATGTCGCGGCCTTTTGTGCATCTGCACGTTCACACGGAATACAGTCTATTGGACGGGGCCATACGCGCCGCCGACGCGGCGCGAAAAGTGGCGGGATGGGATGTGCCGGCCATCGCCATAACGGATCACGGAACCATGTACGGCGCAGTGGAATTTTACGAGCAGTGCAGGAAACAAAACGTCAAGCCCATCATCGGCTGCGAGATTTACGTCGCCCAGGACGGGCACCGCTCGCGGGAAAAAAGGGGCAAAAACTATCACCTCCTGCTGCTGGCCGAGAACGACGAGGGTTATCACAACCTGGTAAAACTCGTCTCCATAGCAAACACCGACGGGCTTTACTACAAGCCGCGCATTGACCGCGACCTCCTGGCCCGGCACGCCGCCGGGCTGATAGTTTCCTCGGCCTGCCTGGCCGGCGAGATTCCACAGCTTATAATGGCGGACAAGGAAAAAGAAGCTCTGGAGCGCGCCGTTCTTTACAGGGATATCGTCGGGAAGGACAATTTTTTCCTTGAGGTCATGTTCAATGGATTTCCGGCGCAGGCCAAGGTCAACAAGGCGCTTATCAGGATATCCAGGGAAACCGGTATTCCCCTGGTCGCCACCAACGACGCCCATTATCCTGAAAAAGACGACTACGACTGGCACAAAACACTCCTCAAGGTCAACACAAACGCCGACGAAACCGATGACTCTTTCGGGTTTTCAAGCAACGACTTCTACCTGAGAACACCGGAGGAGATGAACGAACTGCTGGGTTCCGAGATGCCGGAAGCCCTGGACAACACCGCCGCTATAGCGGAAAGGTGCCGCGTTACGCTGAACCTTGACAGCGGCGCTTACCAACTGCCGGGAATGGAGCTGCAGGACGGCGCCACCCTCGAAAAAACCCTCGAAGACGAAGCCCGGAAAGGGCTTGCCATACGTCTGAAAACTGAAGATCCCCAAAAAAACCCTGAAAAATATGAAAAATATACGAAACGCCTCGAATACGAGCTTGGGGTTATAAACGGAATGGGATTCGCCGGATATTTTTTGATCGTTGCCGGTATAATTCAGGCGGCCAAGGACCGCGGCATACCGATAGGGCCGGGGCGAGGCTCGGCTGCCGGGTCTTTGGTGGCGTGGAGCTTGAGAATAACGGATCTCGACCCGCTGGTATACGGACTGCTCTTTGAGAGGTTTCTGAACCCGGAACGGATAAGTATGCCGGATATCGACACCGACGTTTCCGACAAGGGGCGGGACGAAGTGCTGAAATACATTGTGGATCGCTACGGCTGCGACAGGGTGGCTCAGATCATCACGTTCGGGCGTATGAAGAGCCGGCAGGCGGTCAAGGACGTCGGGCGCGCCACGGGCGTGGAGTACGCCTTGATGGACAAGGTGGCGAAGCTCATCCCATTCGGGGCGAAAAGTATCGAAGAAGCGGTAGCCACAGTGCCGGAACTGAAGGAAGCTATAGCGTCGGATAAGCGCGTGGCCGAGGCCGTCAAGGTTGCCGGGAAAATCGAGGGGCTGGCGCGCCACCCGTCGCAGCACGCGGCGGGAGTCGTCATCACTCCCGTGCCCGTCACCGACCTGGTGCCGATCCGCCGCATCAAGGCTATGGAGCCGAGTTCCGCCGACTCGGGCATAGATTTAAGCCAGACCGTCACCCAATACACCATGGAGCCCATAGAAAAACTGGGCCTGGTAAAAATGGACTTTCTGGGACTCAGCACGCTCTCCATAATCGAGGAAGCCCTGGAAAACATCGGGCGCAACGGAAAGACCGCGCCGGACATGTCGTCCATTCCGATGGACGACGCGGCTGCGTATCAGCTTCTCCAGGAGGCGGACACTCTTGGTATATTCCAGTTGGAGTCCGCAGGGATGAGGCGGCTGCTTCTGGATCTCGGAGTGGAGTGTTTCGAGGAACTTATCGCAGTCCTGGCAATGTACCGCCCAGGGCCGCTGGGAAGCGGCATGGTGAAGCAGTACGTCAACTGCAAGCACGGACGCGCAAAGCCGGAGTATCCTCACCCTCTGCTGGTGGACGCCTTGAAGGAAACTCACGGCGTTATCCTCTATCAGGAACAGGTTATGCAGTGCGCCTACATTCTGGCCGGCTATACGCTGGGGGAGGCCGACCTGCTGCGGAAGGCCATGGGGAAGAAACAAGTGGAAGTCATGCGGCAGCAGCGGGCGAAGTTCGTGGAGGGGGCCGGAAAGAACGGAATCGACTCCGCGAAGGCCGAGTACGTTTTCGACCTCATTCAGGAGTTCGCGGGATACGGTTTCAACAAATCGCACAGCGCGGCTTATGCCCTGATCTCTTACCATACGGCCTACCTCAAGGCCAACTACAGGCGCGAGTTTATGGCGGCCTACCTGTCCAGCCAGATGAAGGCTAAAAAGGATGTTATGGGCCGGTATGTGCGCGAGGTCAGGCGCGGCGGCACGGAGGTTCTTCAGCCCGACATCAACTCCTCGATGGAAAATTTTACGGCCGTGGGAGACGTGATCCGTTTCGGCCTGGGGGCTGTGGCCAAGGTGGGGCACAACGCGGTCGGGGCGATAACAGCCGCGCGCGGGAAAAAGAAATTCAAATCCCTGTGGGATTTCGTATCGCGGGTAAACGCCGACGGGCAGGCCGTGAGCAAGTCCGCGGTCGAGAATCTTATCAAAGCGGGGGCTTTTGACGAAATATTCCCGAACAGGGCAAGACTCGTGGACGCGCTGCCCGATTTTATCGCGACCGCCCAGAAAAAAAACAGGGACGAGGGGCAGTATTCGCTGTTCGAGCCGGTCGAAGCCGAAGGAAACGATGAAGAGCCGGATATGCCGGACAGGGAGGACTACGGCGTTTTCGAGCGGCTTGAGCATGAAAAAAGCGCGATGGGCATCTATATTTCCGGACACCCGTTCGATACTTACGAGGAGAAGGTCAGAAAATATGCCACCTGCACCATAGAAGAACTATCTTTCTGCAGGGGTGACATTTCGGTGAAGGTAGGCGGTATAATTCTATCGGTGACCGAAAAGCAGACGAAAACAGGAAAATCCATGGGGATAATGAACTTGGAGGACTCCGAAAACAGCGTGGAGCTGGTGGTTTTCCCGCGCGATTGGGAGACCGTGAAGGCGCAGATTCAGGCGGGGGAACCGTACGTAGTGGAAGGAAAAGTGGGGGACAGGGAACCGAAAAACTTTATAGTGCAGAAGGTAATGCCGCTGAAAGACGTGTCTACCGGCAGCCCGGAATTTGTGCGTATCCGCCTGAGAGCGGACGTCCTTCCGAAGGAAGTCGATTTCAAGGACTTCGCGAAAGCCTTGAAGGACTGCTCGGGCAAGTCGCCGGTGTTGCTGGAGCTTACGGACGAGCGGGAGTCGTGCGTTTTGTCCTTGCGTGAGTTGCGTGTCGGCGACGTGAAGGGTGTGTATGAGAGTTTGGCTAAAGTAGTGCCCTCCGACGCGTTCGAGGTTGCCTGAATATGAAAGGTGTGAATGCAATGTTCGTTAAAATAGTTTGTACCATAGGTCCCGCCAGCGAAAATTACGAAACTCTTACATGCATGGTAAAAGCCGGTATGAACGTAGCCCGGTTGAATTTCAGCCATGGAGATTACGAAGGGCATGAGCGCAAACTGAAGCTGATACGTCAGGTGGAGCGTGACCTCGACGTGCCGATTCCCGCGCTGCTGGACACCAAGGGGCCGGAAATACGGACGGGCAAGGTGGAAGCCGATGAAATTGTCCTGGAAGCCGGAAAAACCGTCGTTTTGACCGAAGTTCCCTGTCTTGGAACGCCGGAGCGGGTGTACATAAACTGCCCGGGTGTGGCCGATGTCTTGTCCAAAGGGCAGCACATATACGTAGACGACGGTTCCCTGCATCTCGAAGTAGAGGACGTCGGCGAAACGGACGTCACGTGCAGGGTAATAGTCGGCGGGCCGTTGCGTAATACGAAGGGAGTGAACATTCCCGGGGCCGACGTGCCTCTTCCGCCCCTTTCCGAAAAGGACAAGGAGGACATCGCCTGGGGAGTCAGGCATGGCATGGAGTATTTGGCTGTTTCTTTCGTAAAGACGCGATTCGACATCCTTGAGGTGCGCAAGGTGCTGAAATCGCTGAACGGCAACCTCAAGATTATCGCCAAGGTAGAAACGTACGAAGCCGTTCAGAACTTCGACAGTATATTGAACGTGGTGGACGGAGTGATGGTGGCGCGCGGCGACCTTGGGGTGGAGATTCCGACCGAGGACGTCCCGCTTGTTCAGAAGTACATCATAGAACAGTGCCGGGCGCGAGGCAAGGCCGTCATAGTAGCGACCCAGATGCTGGACTCGATGATACGCAACCCGCGCCCGACGAGAGCCGAGGCCAACGACGTGGCAAACGCCGTTCTGGACGGGGCGGACGCCGTAATGCTGTCGGGGGAATCCGCGTCCGGGAAGTATCCCGTGGAGGCCGTGGCCACTATGCGCCGTATTGTGGAAAGGGCGGAAAAGGAGCTTCCGATATGGAGCCATCCGATTCAGGAAAAACTGGAACTGGCAAGCGTTCCCGACGCCGTCAGCGACGCGGCCGTGCTGATTTCCAAACAAGTTGGCGCGGAGGCTATATTATGCCTGACCAAGAGCGGCACGACGGCCAAAATGATAGGCAAATACCGCCCGACGTGCCCCATTTTCGGTGTTACCCCGCTGCGGTCAACGTGGAGGGAGCTTGCCTTGTGGTGGGGAATTCATCCCGTTATGATGCAGGAGCTGGCCGACCTTACCGTCGCGACTAAAGAAGCCATCGACGTTTGCGTAAAGGGCGGGCGCGTGCGGGAAGGAGAGCTCGTCGTCATCACGGCGGGGATTCCGCTGGCTCATTCCGGAACCACAAACATGGTTGAGGTGCAGACCACAGGCGAGATTATCCTGTCCGGGGTGTCGCTGGTCAAGAAGAACTTCTGCGGCAGGGTGTGCGTGGCGCTGGACGCCAAAGAGGCGGAGGAGAAGGTCACGGACGGCTGCGTTCTGGCGGTTAGGTTCCTTAGCGGCGAATATAAATCCGTACTCGGCAAAGTCGGCGCGGTCATCTCCGAAAACGAGGCGAGCTACGACGGCAACGCCCTGGCTTTGGAGCACGACATCCCATTCGTTATGGACGTCAAGGACGCGCTCTTTGTCCTTTCGGACAATATGGAGGTAACGGTGGACGGTATGCGCGGGCTGATTTACCGCGGGCTGGTGAAGCTGCTCATCTGACGTTTATGTGGCCTCAAATAAAAATTTTCTTAGATATTTTTATCGTATCGGCTATCATATACAGAGTTTTGGTACTGATGATCGGTACGAGGGGTATCCAGCTCGTGAAGGGCTTTTTGATGCTGGGAACCTTGGCGCTGCTGGCTACCGCCATCGATCTTCAACTGGTGTCATGGTTTTTCAGGAGGTCTTTGTGGGCGCTGGTTATAGCTATTCCGATAGTTTTTCAGCCGGAGTTGCGTAAAATGCTCGAGGAAATAGGTAGGGGAACTTTGTGGCGTCCCCGCATGGGTTCGGAAGAAGCCGAGAGCCTGAGCCAGGAAATAGTCGCCGCCCTGGGCTATATGAAAGCCAATAAAATAGGCGCTATCTTAGTTTTTCAGAAGGACACCGGTCTTAAGGAGTATTGGAGAACCGCCGTCAAGCTGGACGCGGTTATTTCGCAGGAGCTGATTTTATCGCTTTTCTGGAAAAACAACCCGCTGCACGACGGAGCGGTAATTATGGACCGGGAAACTATTATAGCGGCCGGCTGTTACCTGCCGTTGTCGGATAACACCGACATATCGCGCTGGTATGGCACAAGGCACAGGGCAGCTCTTGGGATAACGGAGGTTTCCGACGCGACCGTCCTGGTGGTTTCCGAGGAGACGGGCAATATTACGCTGGCCAACGGCGGGCATTTCTCTAAAAATTTGAAAGACGCGCAGGTACAAAAGCTGCTGTCGCTCTACTTCTCCGACATCCGCGGCGACGTCGTTCGTGGAACCTTAAAGGACAGAATATCGAAAATGCTGAAGACATTCTGGCCTAAAGAGTAATCATTAATTTAAGAGGGGCGAGTTTTATGAGTCTGTCGAACAAACTTGACGAGATGCTGACGTCCCGGTGGGTGCTATGGGCTGTTTCCGTGGCCATCGCGTCGTCGATGTGGTTTTTTGTCGGCGGCGGCGACGATAAAAACGAAACCCGTAAACTTCTCGCCCGTATCGAGTACCTGAACCTTCAGCCGCAGATAGCCGTTAGAAGCGCGGTCAGCGAGATACTGATCGAGATAGCGGCCCCCGCGGGAGTGATGGAAAACCTGACGTACGATTCCATCATATGCGAAGTAGACCTCAGGGGGTTTTCTTCGGGAAAGTACCGTCCGGCGGTCAGGCCCAGGCTGCCTCCAAACGTAATTTTGAGAAGCATGAGCCCTTCCGAACTCGACATAGAGCTGATCAGGCAGATTGCGCGCGTGCTGACGGTAGAGGTGGTTCTGCCTCAGGATATTCCGGTCGGACAGTATCTGGAGGCCGTGGAGGTCGTTCCGAGGGAGATCAACGTCAGGGGGGCCGAGGGGGACATGGCCAAGATAGGTTCGGTCAGCATCGCTCCCACGTTCCTTGAACTGCAGACCGGCAAGGAATTGATGCTGCCGGTAAACATAACGCAGTCGCAGCCCTTTGAAGACGAGGTGGTTCTGGAACCTTCGCAGGTCAGAATAAACGCGGTTCTGGTTACCGGTATGCCTAGAAAGAGGGTTCCGGTAAACGTCAGGCTGGCGGGTAAACCTTCGGACGACTACGAGGTGAAAACGCTGACAACCGACCCGGCCGAGGTGATGATTCAGGGCGCGAGGGAAAGCCTGGACAGAATCTCCGCGGTAGACACGGAAACGGTGGACATAACGAACCTGTCCGCCAGTCAGACCGTGGTGATTCCCCTGCGCGCTTTCGCGGATAGGGAAGTCTCCACCGTGAACGTCTCGTCCGTAAGGCTTTCGATTCATCTGGAACCCATCGTCGCGCAAAAGCTTTTTTCGAACGTCGAACTTTCCGTGGACGGCGCGGCCGCGCAAACCAGATGGCGCGCTGAGCCCCGTACGGTGGACGTCACAGTCGAAGCGCCTCCTTCCATTATCGAGACGTTAGATTCGGAGTCCCATATGAGAGCCTTTGTGGACGTATCCGGCATTTTCCTGCGCAGAGCCGTTTTGCCGGTGTGGGTTACTCCGGCTTCCGATAATTTAAAAGTAGTGAAGGTGGAACCCGCTACGGTGACGGTTAGCGCCTTGGAGGAATGATCGGTATGGACAATGGCAGGCGTGTGTTGTTTGGCACGGACGGAGTGCGCGGCATCGCCAATTTGGGTGAGATGACGCCTGAAATGGCGCTCCGGCTGGGGCGTTCCTTTATTTTATTCCTGGCCGAGCGCGGTATTCCCCGTCCCCGCATAGTGACAGGCAGGGATACCAGGCGCTCCGGAACGATGCTGGAGGGGGCGCTTTCCGCCGGAATGGCCTCGGCGGGAGCGGAGGTTCTCTCAGTCGGCGTCATGCCGACGCCCGGAGTCAGTTTTGCGCTGACGCGCGTGTCGGCGGACGGAGGAGCCGTGATCAGCGCGTCCCACAATCCGGCCGAGTACAATGGGATTAAATTACTGAGCCGTGACGGGTGCAAACTGTCCGACGAGGACGAAAGCGGCATAGAAGAATACTTGAGCGACAACCTTACAGACGAATGGCGTCCCACCGGGGCGTCCATAGGAGAGATCAGGAATTTGCCTGATATGGCGCAAACTTACGCGGATCATCTGGCGTCGCAGGTGAAACAGGTTGATTCCCTGCCGCGGTCAATGTTGTTCGACTGCGCGCACGGAGCCGCCTGCGTTGTTATGCCCGGTCTGATAGAGCGCCTGGGGACGCAATGGTCTCTCACGGGCACAAAACCGGACGGAATGAACATCAACGAGGGCGTGGGGGTTATCCATATCGGCCACTTGGCGGCTCAGGTCAAAGACTTGGGGTACGGGTCAGGCTTTGCCTTTGACGGCGACGCCGACAGGACGCTTATGGTGGATTCCAAAGGCAGAACTATCGACGGCGATATACTGATGTGGGTTCTGGCGCGCTGGCTGAAAGCGCGGAAGGATTTAGGCGCCGGAGTCGTCATTACGGTGATGAGTAACATGGCGCTGGAAGAACGCCTCGCCGACGAAAAAATCAAATTCTTCCGCTGTCCTGTGGGGGACCGGTACGTTATGGAAGCCATGAGACGGAACGGCGCCAGGCTCGGAGGCGAACAGTCCGGGCATGTCATTGCCGATACGTACTCGCGTACCGGTGACGGGCTCTGCACGGCCATAATGATGCTGAACGCGTGCCATGAACTGAACGAGGACATAGACACCCTGGTAGACCGTTTCGGGCGTTATCCGCAGCGTCTGAGCAACCTGACGATAGCAAACGGCAGGGATATCGACATGGATTACGTCGAATCGCTGTCTAATGAGGCGCAGAAGGATATGGGCGGTAAAGGCAGGGTGTTTATACGCCTCTCCGGCACGGAACCGCTCTTGCGCATTTTAGTGGAAGCCAGGGACGTCGATCTGGTGAAAGAGGTTTCCGAGCATCTGACCGCCGTTCTCAGGGAGCATTGTTCGTAACGCCGGACAAAGAGCATAATGCGCGCGTACGTTGTGAGAGTCATTTTTCTTACGGTTTTTATTTTGTGCTGCCCTGCGCCGGGCTTGTCGGTATTTGCGCTGTCCTCCGAAGCGTTTCAGGCCGAGACGCAAAGCGTGGGCATGCTTTCGTTGCCGCCGGGGTGGTATGTCATGTCAAAAGACGAGTCCCCGAGGCAAAATATTACTTCGGACTGGACGTTGAACGTACAGCAAACCCTTTACGCAAAGGCCGAACTTACTTCTGTCGGTTCTGCCGCCGTCCTCCAGATTTTCTCGATCTGGGGGACGGATCCGGAGGGGAATGAAAAGTCCCTCCCGGACAGTATGCTGGAAACGAATGGAAGTTTAGTGAGCGGCCTCATCGGCGGACGCTACGGCAACGTATCGGAACTGGGCGAGGACGTCGTCGAGACCGCGCTGGCGGACTTAGCTGTGGCGACCTACGGAGCCGAGTGTTTGTCGGCGGGCGAGGATATTGTCGAGTTTCGTTTCAAGCGCGCGTTTCTTTACCGCGGTGAAAAACTGGTTCTGGCGCTGTTGAAATACAATCCCGAATTCGAGGGCTATTGGCGCGGGCAGTTTGAAGCCATGCTGAACGAGTGGGTCGGGTCTCTGACGCTGACCCCCATGCGCGGCCCGGCCTTGCCGCCGCCTCCGCCGCCCTCCCTTCCCGGCGAACCACCCGAAAGAACGCCGCCAACTGTTCAGCCTGAGCAGCCGGATACCGGCCAACGTGTTGTATCCGTCCCCGTGTCGAAAGAACTTTTCCTCAGCCGAACCATTCTCTCTTGGCTGATACTGCCGGGCGCTCTTTTGTGTCTCATTTTCATTGTCCGCAGGCGCGCGCCAAAAACGCAAAATCATGAGCCGGAACCTGACGAGGCCGAGAGCGTGACTGCGGAAAAAAACACGGCAAACGAAACGGGCGTTCGTGTCCAAAACCAAATGAGAATGCTGCCTACTCTGGAGGAGTGGCTTGCGGAGGAACACCTTGTCCTTAAGCAGCCGGACTCATATGCACCTTCAAGCGAGGCGGAGGGAGAGGGATTCGACAAAGTTCACAGTTTTCTAAGCAAGGTGCTGGAAACCATCGATGCTACAGAATCCACCGATAAAGCCGACAGCGATAATCCATGAAATTAACGCGTAAACATGTTTTTGTATCGGGTGACGTGCAGGGCGTCGGGTTTAGGTGGGGAGCGCGTTCCCGCGCGGCTGAACTTGGACTCACCGGCTGGGTGCGCAATCTGCCGGACGAGAGGGTTGAACTTTGTTTTCAGGGCGACCAGAGAGCGGTGGATAAAATGGAAGACTGGTGTGGCGCCGGGCCGCCTTATTCCAGAGTGACCGGCATATCCGTGTTCGATGACGCGCCGGTCGAAGGTGAAACCAGTTTTGAGGTGAAATAAGCTATTTATCCCATACTTCCCTTCACGGGCGGCAGAATGCCGCCCCTACGATTTTTCATCAGAACGCCGCACCCGAACAAATGTTTTGCGGGGCAAATTCATCGAATTTCATAAACGAATCGGCGTCCCTGTAAAAGCAGTCTTCCGTCCAGGTTTGGGGGTTGTTTTCGATATATTCCGCAATCCGCCGGTAATCGTCTTCGTCGCGGATAATGTGGTCATG
>WRKN01000056.1 GCA_009778055.1 Synergistaceae bacterium | reverse complement strand
TTCCCTTAGATTTTTGTGCTGTTATTCCCGTCAGAAACATCGGAAGAATTTCCCTGTGCCGATTTGTCTACCTGTATGATTATAAAGCGGTACGCCCGGGGTCTACGCATAATATAATACCTTAGGAGTGATAAAATGAACTACGCTGAAAAATCGCTTGAGTTGCACTACCAGTGGAGAGGTAAGCTGGATGTCGTTCCAAAGGTATCCGTCTCCAGCAAGGAGGATCTGGCCCTAGCATACACGCCGGGCGTAGCTCAGCCGTGTCTCGAAATTCATAAAGATATCTCCAGGAGTTACGAACTTACGGGGCGCTGGAACACCGTGGCCGTTGTGACGGACGGCAGCGCGGTGCTTGGGTTGGGGAACATCGGCCCCGAGGCCGGGATGCCGGTCATGGAGGGAAAGTGCGTTCTTTTCAAAACGTTCGGAGGGGTAAACGCGGTTCCTTTGTGCATCCGTTCCCAGGACGTGGACGTAATCGTCGATACTGTGACGCTGCTGGCGGGCAGTTTTGGCGGCGTCAACCTCGAAGATATCTCTGCGCCTCGTTGTTTCGATATCGAGCGTAAGCTGAAAGAGCGCTGTGACATACCCATTTTCCACGACGACCAGCACGGTACGGCTGTCGTAACCTTGGCGGCGCTGTTCAACGCCATGAAAGTCGTCGGAAAGAACTTTGAAAAAATCAGAGTCGTCATCAGCGGCGCGGGGGCTGCCGGCGTCGCCATCGCCAAGCTGCTCATGGCGGTAGGGTTAAAGGACGTGGTGATGTGCGACCGCGCGGGCGCGATATACTACGGTCGCGACGGCCTGAATCCGGTAAAAGAGGAGATTGCGACTCTGACGAACAGGCAGGGGAAAAAGGGGAGCCTGGCCGAAGTCGTCAAAGGGGCTGACGTGCTCATTGGAGTGTCGGCGCCGAATACCATCACGCGGGAAATGGTAAAAAGCATGGCCAGGTATCCGGTGATTTTCGCCATGGCGAACCCGATTCCCGAGATAATGCCGCACGAGGCCTACGCCGCTGGGGCGGCCATAGTGGGGACCGGCCGGAGCGACTTTCCCAACCAGATCAACAACGTGCTCGCCTTCCCCGGCATTTTCAGGGGAGTGTTCGACGTCCGGGCCTATGACATTAACGACGAGATGAAAATAGCGGCTGCCCGCGCGCTGGCCAAGCTGGTTTCCGACGTGGAGCTCGACAGGGACTGCATCATGCCGGCGGCCTTCGATTCGCGAGTATGCGACGCCGTGGCCGAATCCGTGGCTTTAGCGGCCCGCCGGACAGGGGTCGCCAGGGTATAAAAATGAAGGGATGTTTACAGAATTGTGAAGGCTTTTCTTGAAGGGCTTTACCTTGTCTACAACAGGCGGGAGCTGGTTCATCCCGACCCTCTGGAGTTTTTGTACAATTACGACGAGCCGCCGGATCGTGAGATTGCGGGGCTCGTCGCTTCATGTCTGGCTTACGGGCGGGTGGGGCAGATATTGAAAAGCGTGGAAAAGGCGTTAACCCCTCTTGGGGCCCGTCCTCGCGACTTTTTGACGCAAAATTCGTTCGATTTGCGCCCCGCGCTGAATGAAGCCTACAAAAATTTCAAACACCGGTTCACCACCGGCGGACACATGGCTGACCTGCTGGCGCGCGTCTCGGAAACCATTCGCTCTCACGGTTCTCTTGAGGAATTCATGCGGCGCTGCCTGAAAGAAGGAGGCTCTGTGCTCCCGGCGCTCGACATCTTTTCCCGCGCGCTCTCCCCGGCGCGGGGCGGCTTCTCTATGCTGCCCTCGCCGGGGGACGGCAGCGCCTGTAAACGCCTTTTTCTGTTCCTGAAATGGATGACGAGGCGCGACGAGGTGGATCCCGGAGGCTGGACGGTTTTCTCGCCCAGGGATCTGGTTATGCCCACCGACACGCACGTTCACAATATTGCCCGCCAATTGGGACTGACTGAGCGCAAGCAGGCCGACCTTAAAACCGCGCTCGAAATAACGCACGCCTTCGCCGCCTTTTCTCCGGATGACCCTACCCGCTACGATTTCGCCATCACCCGCTTCGGCATAAGGGGGGAGCTGCGCGTATCCGAGTTGATTCAATCATGCCCGACGCGCATACCTCAATGTCATTCTTAAAGACGTTCGCGCTGTTGTCGTTTTTGTGCTTTTTTACGCTCTTTCACGGCGGAGCGTCCTATGCCGGTGACCTGGCCGGCCTCGTCTCGCTGCGGATACTGACGGAGGCGGAGGCCCTTCGTTACGGGCGGATCATGCGGGAGTCGCGCGAGCTGATAGGCGAACTCATGAGCGTTGAAGAAACCCGCAGGCGCGTGGCCGAGCTTTCAGACGAGGCGCAAAGCCGCCGCGACGCTGTCAAATACCTGATAAACCTCTACACGGTCTATCTCAGCGCGCTGCAAAATCTGAATGTTTCCCCCGCTATCACCATCCCGAAATTTGGTGAGGACAGCCACTCCGGCACGTTCTCCATCACGTACTACGACGAATTGCGCGAAGAGTACGCGCGCCTCCTGAAAAGCATGGAATCCTGCCGACTCGCTCTCAAGGCGCACGCGGACAATCTCCATTCGCTGACTGCCGAATACGCTAAACAGCGGGCGCTCGCCGCCTCCTCGGCGGAAAACACGAACAATCCCGAGGAGCAACTGGAGACCGAGAGAATTTTCGTCGCTTTGTCCCTCGGTTATGTCCGTATGGAGGTAGAGCTTTCTTACAGCCGAGCGGTTGCGGGCGTTTATGAAAGGATGGCGGAACAGCTCGGAAACACGCGCGAAAATATACGTTTCACGAAGGAAGACCTTGACCCGATACTGTCCGGGATTCAGGAAATCATAGCCGCGCGCGAGGCGGAGCTTCCAATAACGATCGACAGACTCGCGAGGATCGGCGAGGAGATATCCGGTATTTTGCAGCCGGAACTCTACGCGTCTTTGAGGCAGGATTTTTTGCAGCGGCAGGCCGCTCTGTACAGAAGCGCCGGAGATTCGCCGGCGCGGGCAAAAACCGCGCTGCTGGCCGCCGGATATACCGCCGAGCGGCTTCGCCTGCACGCGCTGATGATCGAGACCAGGATTCTGTTGAATATGACGGCGCTTTGGAGAACACGGCATGATATCTTCACCGGGGAGACCGCGGGAGAGGCGCTCTGGAACGCGCGCTCGGATACGCGCTATGTCCTGGAGCAGGTTGACAAAGACGAGCAGTTCATTCGGCAGAACCTCGAAAATATCCAGTCGAATTACTTCATTGTCGAAGCCCTGACGCGCAGGGCGGATGCGGAGACGGACGGGATACTGCATCAAATCCTTGACGTTTTCGCGGAAATTCAGATGCACATGTACTCCAAAGCCGAGATGACCATCCGCGCCCAGCGCCTGCTCGCCACGGGCATCGTGGACGAGTTGGAGGAGAAGATCGGCAACGTGCGCCTGGCGCGGCGAGCGGCGAAAATAGGCCGCGATTTAATACACACCTACAAAGGCAAGGTTCTCTGGCGCGGGGAAGGTTACGAGGTCACGGCATACGATCTGACGCTGGCTGTCTCGACCCTGTTAATCGGACTTCTGGTCAGTTCGCTCCTCTCGCGCCTCACCGTCCGCGCGGTAGCCTACAGGCGCAGCATCGACAGCACCTTTCTCATGGCGCTGCAGCGTATTATGTTTTACTTATTTGCCTTACTCGGCTTCATGCTGGCGCTGGACGTTATAAACGTTCCGCTGACGGCTTTTGCCTTTGCCGGAGGAGCCGTAACCCTCGCTGTGGGTTTCGGCGCAAAGGTCGTCTTCAGCAACCAGATAAGCGGCATGATGATCCTTTTCAACCGCTCGTTCAGGCACGGCGACATCATTGAAATCGACGGAACCGCCGGCGCCGTCGAGGAGATCGGTACGCGCGCGACGCGTGTGTACGCCTTCGACGGCACGGAAATCATGCTCCCGAACAGCTACTTCATGGAGCACAAGATAATCAATTACACGAAGTCGGGACCGAAGAAGCGTAACAGCTTCAAGGTGCGCGTAGCGGGCGGGTGCGATCCGGAGGAGACCGGGGCGGTTCTGGCCGAGGCGGTCAAAAATTACCGGAATCCGACCCAAAAAAAGGAGCCTTTCATAGTCCTGGCGGATTTCTCTCTGCGTTCGATCGATTTCGACGTCTACTACTGGTACGACTGCAAGAAAGAAAGCCCGCTGCGGGTCGCAGGCCAATTGCGCAAGGAAATCCTGCTAAAGCTGCGCGAGCGCGAAATCAAGCTGTATGACCCGCATGAAAGGGTGTTGACCAAATAGCCCGCCGGTGTCACATGCTCGCTCCCGTGGCGGGCGGGGGTTCGTTGCCGCTTTGGTTGCTCAGGACGATTACGCCGCGGGTTTCATGTAAGTTATAAACAGCGCGCGGCAGCGGGGTCAAAATGGCCTGGTGCCGTCCGATCAGCATGAAGACGCGTTCGCTCCCTTCCCACATCCTGTTCAGGTCCGCGTCTTCCGCAATGGCCTGCCCGAGGATTTTCTGGTTTACGGCCACGTGGGCCAGCGTGGGAGCCTGGTCGGGCCTGCCTACGTAAAAGGAGAGCGAGGGATGGTTCAGGGCGTATTGAAGCAATACGTCGCCCTGCTTCATTTCATTTCTTAGGTAAAGCCCGGTATCCCGCACCGAAAGCCTTTCCCCCATCAAATCGAAAATTCCGGCGAGCGGCAGGAGGGAAAACAGGGAGAGCATACTCATGTGAAGCATCAATTTACGAGGCTGACGAGTCCTTGCGTACTGCCAGCCCGCCAGGAGAAACAGAAGGCAAAAGACCGCCCAGGGGATTACCGATATAAGCGTGTACCGCAGCTCCTTGTTGCCGCCCGCGTAAAACCACGGCAAACCTGCGAAAATAAACGGTACAAGCAGCGCTATTTCCAGGGCGGCAAAGTCCTGAAAAAAGCGCGAATCCCCCTTTTCCGCCGCCCGGGCGAGGCGATTCGCGCAAAGTACGCCCATCGCCGGGATCGGGGCGACGAGAAGCAAAGCGTCTCTGGAAAGTGCCCCGAAGAACAGGAAGACGGCGCTCCACGCAAAAAGAAGGGAGTTTTGCCTTTCCCTTTCGCCGGGAGGAATGACCCACCAGCGGGGCGGAATCGCGTCGCTGACGGCCCCGGGCAGCACCCCCAGCCACGGAATGAAACCCACCGCGAGGAAACAGAGAACCGAGGAAAAGGAATAAAAGGTTTCGCCGGGTATATTGTGCCGCATAAGCGTCAGGATATACGGATTTCGGGCCTTGAGGAAAAAAATATATCCCCCGCCTATGAGGGCCGCGGCCAGTAAGCCCGGCCAGTAAAACAGCGCTTTGGCGAAAAAACGCTCCTGTCCGGCCAGGACGGCATGAACCAAAAGGCTCAGCCACGGCAGCACAACTCCCGCCGGTCCGTAAACGACAAAGGCCAGCACAGCCGAAACGTGCAGCAAAATGAAAAAACGTTTGTCGCGAAAAGCATAGATGGCCCCCAGCAAGCCCATTGTGACGCAAAACGCGTAAAGCGCGTGGGGCGAAGCCAACTGCGACGCGGCGTAGACCAGGAGGCTCGAGCCTATGAGCACGGCGGCATAGTTTGCCGAGCGTTCCCCGCCGGTGCGCAGCGCTATAAACCAACCGGCGGCGGCCATTCCCAAGCCCCCGATAACCGACCATAAGCGCACGGAGAACTCCGACCAGCCTAAAACGGATAAAGACAGCGCGGAGAGCCACCAGTACCCCATGCTGTTTCCAAGATAAACCTGCCCGTCCGCCACGGGAGCCGTGAAATTTCTATGTATGGCCATGTTCAGCGCGACGGAGGCGTTTATTCCCTCAATGGGATCCAGAAGACCGTGGTCTCCTATGCCGCGAAAAAAAAGATAGACCAGGGCTATCGAAACAAGGCAGGCGGTTTTTCGCGCCGCGCGAATCGGCGCCGTCCGGCTTCCGGCCTGGCCTCTCGCGTCCCGGAACAAAAGCATGGCGAATAAAAACAGGCCGAACAGTATGAAAAGAGCTCTGATTATGGCGAACAATAACGTCATCTGAAGCCCGCTAAGGGAGTTGAGCCTCCGCCGGAAGCGCGCCGATCAGCGCGCAGCCGAACAGAACGAAAGCGCGGTCTCCGGGAGGGAAGGGCTGGTCTCCCACGTACACTCCGCTGAATTTGAAAAGGGTCCCCGGTTTCAGCGACGACAGCTCCTCCGCGCGCGACGGTTCGTAAAAAACCGCCAGAATGTTGTCCCTGGGAATCGTGTGCGACTGCGAGCCGCTTATCCTGACGACGTAACCGTAATCGCTGACGCGTTCGGCGGTTCTGAACAAGCCGTTGACGACGATGCGCCTGTCTTTGTAGCTTTCCTCGAAGGCTGCCCGGTCGCGCCCCATCTCGTTTATCAGGGTTTCGGCGTCCAACACCCCGTCGCGCTTGTCGGCCAAAAGGATCTCCGCGCGTTTAAGCTCATCGGCGAGCTGGGAGTACCCTCTTCTGTTGACAAGCGCGTCCAGTAGGGAATAAGCCTTTTCTATGTCTTTTTCGCCGCCGTATCCGCTAAGACAGAAAGACGCCAGAATGTAGTCGGCGTAACCGTCCCTGCCCTCGATTTCTTCCAATCGCCCGCGCCATTCCGCGGGGTTTTGCTCGACTCCGCCCGCGCCCGTAAGGGAAAAATTGGCGAGCTGGGCTATAGCGCGATATTCGCCATTTTCCGCCGCTTTCATATACCACTCCGCAGCCTTCGCCACGTCTTTGGGCAGCCCCTCGCCGTAGTCGTACAAGCTGCCTATCGCCGTCATGCTGCGCGGGTCGTCGGATACCACCATCCATTGGCTCAACGCTTCTTCGTAATCGCCGGCGGCTCTTGCCGCCACGCCTTTTTCGTAGTCCGCCTCCGCGTGTCCCCACGGCGCGGCCAATACGAATAAAAGCGCCGCGCACAGCGCCAGAACAAAGAAGCAAACGTACCGGAGCTTCCTCATCACCCACTCATACTCCTTCATGCTCCTTCTGAATTTGAAAATAGTTCGTTTGCGTAGCGTACGCCGCCCATTGCGTCCTTCGAGTAAAAGTCGGCCCCGATTTGGGCGGCGTAATCCCGCGTCAATACGGCCCCTCCCACCATAACCCGGCAATCCGGTTCCTTATCCCTCAGCAGGCGGATCGTTTCCTCCATATAAGACACCGTGGTGGTCATCAGCGCGCTCAGCCCGACCAGCCGGGCTTGCTCATTCCGCACGGTCTCGGCCACAAGGGCAGGCTCGACGTTTTTACCGAGGTCGATAACCTGAAAATTATAATTTTCCAGCAGCACTTTCACAATATTTTTCCCGATGTCGTGAATATCCCCCTTGACCGTCGCCAGGACAATTTTCTCCCGTTTTTGGTGTTTTGGGTGAATTTGGTGAGCTTCACTCTCGGCATCCTGCTTCGATATATACGATTTAACGGCTTCAAAGGCATGTTTGGCTGATTCGGCGCTCATCAAAAGCCTGGGCAGGAAAATCAAGTTATTCTCGAAGTCTTTCCCCACTTTATCGAGCGCGGGGATCAGGTGTCTGCTTAAAATTTCGAGCGGAGGCGTGTCCCCGGTCATTGAATGGGCAATCTTGCCGGCCTGCTCGCGCAGTCCGCCTACGACGGCGTCATAAAGAGTCAGCGACTCCGCCGGGGGGAGCGGCGAGGCTTGTGATAGCTGCCCCGAAAATCTCCCGACATACCCGGCGCAGTCCGCGTCCGCGCCGCTCAAAGCCCTGTACGCGTAAAACGCGTCCATCATGACGGAATCCATTGGGTTGACGATGGCGGCGCTCAGCCCGCGGCTCATGGCAAGGGTGAAAAAGGCGGCGTTGGCCAGCTCCCGCTTCGGCAGGCCGAAGGAGACGTTTGACACGCCCAGCACGGTATGGACGCCCAATTCATTCCGTACGCGCTCCGCGGCCTCAAGCGTGACCCGCGCGTTGTCCCCGCCCGTGCCTATCGTCATGGTCAGGGCGTCAACTATAACGTCTTTTTTGGAGATGCCGTGGCTTTCGGCGGCGGCGATGATTTTTCCGGCTATCTTCACCCTGCCCTCCGCGGTCCGGGGAATCCCATCGTCGTCCAGGGCCAGGGCCACCACCGCCGCGCCGTATTTTTTGACAAGAGGCAGAACGGTGTCCAGCGACTCTTTTTTGCCGTTGACCGAGTTGAGCAGCGGCTTGCCGTTGTACAGCCGCATGGCGCGCTCCGCGGCGGCGAGGTCGGCGGTGTCTATCTGCAGCGCTGTGTCGGTAACGCCCTGCAAACCCGTGACGGCCTGTGCCAGAACTTTTACCTCGTCTATGCCCGGCAGGCCCACGTTAACGTCCAGTATTTCCGCGCCGTTTTCCGCCTGGTCAAGCCCCTCCCTGTAAATGTACTCCATGTCGCCGTCGCGCAAAGCCTGTTTCATGCGCGGCTTGCCGGTGGGGTTGATCCGCTCGCCTATGATGACGGTATTATCACCAAAAAACACCGTTTTTCCATAGGAGGACACCGCGGTGTAATTTTTTTGCGTTACAGGCGCGGGAGACATTCCTCTGCAAGCCCTGGCCGCCGCCGCTATGTGATCCGGGGTTGTTCCGCAGCAGCCGCCTATAACCTGCGCGTACGCGGCAATTTCCTTCATGTCGGCGGCAAATTCCTCCGGCGTGACGTTAAATACCGTTTTGCCGTTCACCTGTTCGGGAATCCCGGCATTTGGGTTGATGATGATAGGAATACTTGTGTACTTGACAAGCTCGGGAAGCAGGGCTTTCATCTGTAACGGCCCCAAGCCGCAGTTGAAACCGGCCGCGTCGGCTCCCAGCCCCTCTATCAGGCACACGGCGGCCGGAATGTCGCCGCCCGTGAGCAGCCTGCCGGAATGGTCAGGGGTAAACGTCACCCAAACCGGTAAATCGCTGTTCTCTTTTGCCGCCAGCATGGCCGCCTTAATCTCGTAGGTGTCGCTCATGGTTTCAATCAATATCAGATCGGCCCCGGCCTTTGTCCCCGCGGCAACCATCTCCGCGAACACGTCCACCGCTTCCTCGAAATCCAGATCCCCTAACGGTTTTAACAGCTTGCCCGTCGGTCCGATGTCAAAGGCGACATAAGGCGCGCCCGCTTTTTTGGCCAGCGCTGTCCCGGCGGATACCACCCGCTCCACGGTATAGCCGCTGCCGGACAGCTTGAGGCGATTCGCGCCGAAAGTATTGGTCTTGAGAATGTGACACCCGGCTTGCGCGTATGCCCTGTGGATGTCCGTCACCACGTCGCCCGCGGTCACGTTCCAGACTTCCGGCAGCTCCCCGGCGGGCAGCCCCCTGGCCTGAAGCATCGTCCCCATAGCCCCGTCGAATATCAGTATTTCATTTGCCATCCGGCTCTTAATGTTCATCCTTATATCTCCCTGTACGCGCACTGTTTATCAGCACAACCCCCGCATTTTCCTTCGGCGGCCCTTTTTTCTTTCGTAAGCCCTATTACGGCGGTAACAGACTTTGACGGCGTCAGCATATATCCGTCGGTTAGCGCCAGCCCGATCTTCCCGCAGCCGAGCAGCCGTAAAATATCCTTTTGATGGCTCAGGTCAAAATCGCCGTATCCGGGGCTGAATCGCGCGGTAAGACACAGCCCCGCTTCGATTTTTTGTAAAATTTCGCTCTCGACCTGGTCGCAGTACGCCTCAATCATGGCGGCGCATACCGCCTGCGCGATCGCCGCTTTTCCCATGTCCCGGACGCCGCAGCGGCGGAGCAGCGAGTCCGCCCCGGCTCCAAGCGTGGCGGCCAGCAGTACCGCCCGGCGGCAGCCCTTCAAATGTTCGGCCAGCCGTTTGCTGTTTATTGTTATATTGCCCAATGCCAGGGAAGAATCGTCAACCCGGCAGTCCCATATTCCAAATAAATGTTTGGGGCTGGCGCACTCCCTGAGCTCGGCGGCAATCTGCCTGATAAGAAGCGAAACCCGCCCCTCCGCCGCCGCGTTCCCGTATCCCAGATAGCGCAGCACCGCGCTTTCCGTTAATTTCATCTTTTCATCTACGCAAAAATTTCCGACAGGTTGCTCATTATTTTCCCGGCAATGTCCGGCTTGTTCATGGTGTAAAGATGAACGTGCCTTACGCCGTTCGCGACGAGGTCGATAATCTGCTCGGTGGCGTAAGCCACTCCCGCCTGAACCATGGCGGCGGGCTGGGAGGAAAACCGATCGACAATCGCTTTGAACCTGGGGGGGAGCGCCGTGCCGGACAGCTTGCAGATACGGTTTATCTGCCGCCCGTCGATGACAGGCATGACCCCGGCGACAATCGGCACGTCAACGCCGCTGCGCAGCAGGCGGAACATGTAGTTGTACAGGACGTTGTTGTCGAAAAACATCTGCGTCGTCAAAAACCGGCAGCCGCAGTCCACCTTGATTTTCAGGTTGTCGACGTCCTCCTGCAGCGTGGCGGATTCCGGATGACCCTCAGGATAACACGCGCCGCCGATGCAGAAACCGCCATAATCCCGAATTTCCCTCATGAGGTCGCTGGCGTAGCGGTAGTGCCCGGCAGGAGACGTCTGTCCTTCCGGCAGGTCGCCCCTCAGCGCCAGGATGTTCTCGATGCCGAGCGACGCGAGTTCCGCCAAAACGCCCTTTATGCTGTCCCGCCCGGCGGAAATGCAGGTGAGGTGCGCCAACGCAGTAACCCCGCAGACGTTTTGTGCCTCGCCGGCGAGGCTGACCGTCCGGTCGCCCGTACTGCCGCCCGCGCCGCAGGTAATACTTATAAAGGAAGGATTGAGCTTCGCCGTCTCGCTGACAACGAGTTTCGCGCCGCTCAACTGCGAACCATGCTTCGGCGGAAACAATTCACAGGATACGGTCACCTTGCCGGCGTTTAAAATATCGATTATTTTCATTTCTCTGCTGCCATCCTTTTTTCGGACTTTGCCGCTAATTATACCCCAAACTTCGCGGCCGCTTCCTGTTTACCGCCCGCTATGTGAAACGGTGCGCAAAAATATACCAGTTATGCCGGGGAGGTACAAAGGATACTTTGCTTTTCGATGTCTGCGAGATTTTTTTCGTTGGGGCAACAGCGCCAACATCAGCCTTTCATATTTCTGTTCCAAGTTTTATCATATCGCCAATAGAGCGTGTACGGTTGCTTTCCGGTCCCGGCGGGTTGTGAACTCAGTATATTTAGGTAATAATAACCGGGTCGTGCCAATGACGAGGGGGAGGGTGTTTCATGAAACCGAGGGTAAAAAATGACTCCTGGTGCTACACGGCGTCGACGACTTCGGCCAGGAGAAAAGTCAAGCGCCTTACGCGCAAGCGGCATCGCAACTGCGACCGCAGGCTCGTGAAAGAGGAAAGGAATTTATGAAAGAATTCATCTCGACCCTGTGCCTGGGACGCGAAATAAATTTGGTGTGGAGACCCGAGCGCGACGAGATTCCCGGCTACATCTCCCAAGGGTTTGTCCCGATAGAGATGGCGGAAGGGGATGAGTCCTTTGTGGACTTTCGCCGCCTGGATCATCACAATGCTTACTCGTGCCTCCCGTCCGCCTGCGTAACGGCCCTGAAGCACTACGGAACCATCGGAAGCCCGGCGCGGCTGATGGTCAATCATGCCGACGCGGACTGCGTGTTGGCGGGTTTGACCATCATGGGACTCCTGCCTCTGGAGATTCTGGAGAAGCTCAACGTTGAAGTGGGGATTTTGGACACGGATCCATTTAGCGCGGACGACTCCAAATTTGCCTACGGCGACGCCATCCGGCTCTGGAAGACGGGCATGGCGTCAGCCAAACAAAGCGGCTGGAGCTGGCTTTACGGGCTGCAGCTTTTTCTCGATATTTTTCGCAACTCCGACTGTTATTCCGAAGTAAAGGATAAAATAGAGGAAAGAGAGCGGGAGCGCGTACGCTTGGCTATCGAGGACTACGAAAAGGCAGTTCGCGGCCCATCCGGAAGGGTTCTTTTGATAGCGCCCTCCAGGGTGAATGGATTTGACGTGCAATTCTGCAGGCAGCCTGAATTCCCGGCGGATTCTCTCGAAGGCTGGAAGCATTGGTGTATAGCCGCGCATGTTGCCAAGCCGGGAAACGTGACGCTTTCCTGCCCCAACCGGAGCGTGGCGGAGCTGGCCTTCGGCTCCGGCGGGTTATTAAATGTTTATCCCAAATCGCCGGAACTCGAAGGCAAAAAATGGGGCGGCCGAGAATCCGTTGGCGGAAGCCCGAGAGGCATGAGTGTTCCGGTGGGGTTGCTGCCGGGGGTGTTGGGTACGATAGAAGACGCGTTGAAGTACTGCCAATGAAAACTTGGGAGGAGAAGCGACATGGAAAAAAACAGGAGTGTATTTTTAAGTTTCCTTGGAATTGGGGGGCCCAAAGGTTACATACCATGCGTATACGAATATAAAAAAAACGACAGTGAGCAGCCTGAGCGCAGCAATAAAGTCGCGCTGATTCAACACGCACTGGCCGAAATTTTTGACTCCGAGTGGACAGACGCATACATATTCACAACAGAAGCCGCGAATACGCATTGGGATCGTCTAATAAAAGGTTGGCCGAAGTCTTCCACCGTTACTCCACAAAATGTGGATATACCGGACGGGAAAAACGAAGAAGAAATGTGGAATATATTCGAAAAGATTTTTAAGAAATTGAAACCGAATGACGAAGTATATTTCGATATTACGCATGGCTTTCGCTCGCTGCCGTTCTTGGCCGGCTCTCTGCTTCAATATGCAAAATCGTTGAAGAGTGTTACAGTTAAGGGAATTTTTTACGGCGCTTTTAAATCCGCGGATGAAATCGCGCCTATCATCAATCTTTCCACCTTCTCTCAAATATTGGACTGGTCGGACGCGGCATATGATTTTATCAAGAATGGAAATTCAGGACGGCTTAGTGAATTGACAAAGAACGATGTAACACCGATTACAGGAGAAACAAGAAAAGAAATCGAAGATCTGATCGGCAAGGTTGATAAACTATGTCTAGACTTAAAAACAGTCAGGGGCAGAAATATTATTAGAGGTATTGAAGCCGAAGACATCTCAAAGATG
>WRKN01000055.1 GCA_009778055.1 Synergistaceae bacterium | reverse complement strand
CCTTTTCTCTGCATAAAAGTATCCCCCGCCCTGACTATCATACCCTCTCCCACACCCGGTATATCCATCACGGCAACATGCTGTCTGCCCACGATCATGATAGCCTTTAAAGTTAATCCCTCCGGAGGATAATCAATATAAACAACGGGAGGAGGTTCGACCGCTGTAATAGAGGGAATGTCTTCCGCAGGAGGGAGCGCGACCTCGAATAACGGCTCGCGGAAGGGGTATTTTGCCAGGCTTTCCTGCATCATTTCGACGGTACGCGGACTGACCGAGCGCAGTTCCGAAGTTACTTTCACCTGACTTATCATGGTGTTAAGCCTGCTTTCGTCCGCTTGTGCCGGATTTGTCTGCGAAACAGCGCGAGCCTGCTCCAACTCCATCAGCTCAATCCCCTGCAAATAACTCCAGACCGCCCACGCGGTTCCCAACAAAAAAACTAGAAAAAATACCACGCGTATAACGCGTATATTCCCCTCAGAACTGTACCCCGTAAGGTTTTCCCAAGCTGTCCCTACAGCGCCTCCCCAACTTGTACGCTCTTCCATCTCAACTCACCCCCGTCATCTCGCGACGATGGCTTCCAAGGTGACTTCGGCCTGAATTTCCCCGCGAGTCTGAGGGGTTCTCGTAGCCGTCATGTCCAACCCCGCCACGCGTACGGTGACCGGTAGGTTGCGCCAAGCCGCCAGTATTTTCATAAACGAGTAATAGTCTCCGCGCAATATCAGGTGTATGGAGTTGCGGCCGTCTCTGCCCAATCCGCGCTGACGCTGCGATACTATGACTACCTCATTTCTGTGGATGTACGGATCTACTTCCAGTTGAACATGGGAATAAAAATCCATATCGCTGGTCGCGGCCCTGACGTTATAGTTCTCAAGTTCCGAGAAAGCGTTTTTGAAAACCCTTATCTGCTCCACCAGGTAGTCCCTCTCCTGCTCCAGGTTAGCCCTTCTTTGCTCCAAAGCGTCGTATTGCGCCTTCGACGTTCTGATCTGGCCGTCCAGAAAATAGATTCCTCCCATAAGACCGAGGCACAGCGCTAAAAAGCTGATTCCTATAAACGTAACTTTACTGTCGTTCATCAACGCGTCTCCTCTGTCTCAGGGTTTGTTGATATCGCCTATCTCTTTAACAGGCATCTGGAGCGTATACGATATCATACCGGTTCTTTCGTTAAGAGTGGTCACGGGCAGCCGGACATCGTTAAAAACCCCGCTGGTGCGAAGACGATCGGAGTAATCGACTATCTGTTTGTCCGAGGCGACCAATCCGGTAAGTTCAACCATATCAGGCTCTTTTACGCCTCTAGCCTCCCTGCCTTGTGTGAATTTCAAGGTATTGAAGCCGATACCGTAAATGTCCATATTGGACTCCAACGCATTCAGCACCTCAATAGTAGGCATATCTTCATTCATGATCCTCAGAGTTTCGATGAACACTCTTTCCTGCGCCCTGAGTTCGGTTACCTGCCTGTTCAGGTTAGCTCTCTCCATATCAAGGCCGGACACCAGATTTTCTCTGGTCTGCACCTCGTCCCGCAGCATAAGAAGGTTCAAGGTCATCACTACGATGTAACCTCCGGAAGCCAGAAAGAACATCCCCATCAAAAAGACAGCGATAACCTTCATAAAATTGAATTTCTTCTTCTGGCGCTCTTTTTCAATCAGCCCGGCAGGCCTTAGATCAAATCGTACCTTCATATCAGATTCCTCACCGCCAATCCGAACGCTGTTTCAAAGCCTCCGGCGCTGCCCGCCAAAGACGATACCCTCCAGAGATCCCATACATTCAGGGGAGTCACGGACACTGACGCCGTGGATTCCAGCAGCGTCCCCAATTTTGAGTCTTTACCGATTATGCCGCCCAGAATAAGCTGATTTGGAGCCAGTCCCCTGTATTGGTTTCCGGCGAAAATAATAGTGTTCTGTACGTCTCGCAGAATCGGCATAATTCCCTCCTCAGACTCACGCATTTCCCTCGAAGTCAAATCGGCGGCGGTAGATCTGAAAAGGATGCCGTTATCCTTGTAACCCAGCATTATCTGTGTGCTTTCCGGCTCCACGAACACGACAAAATAGCTTCCGGCAGGGGTATCCGGTCCTATGGCCGCCCTGAAAAACGCGACGTTCATCGGCTCCACCGCCGCAAGCGACATATCGACACGTGACGTCCCTTTCACGAGATCGTTCACTATGCGCTGCCTGCACGTAGCCACCAAAACGGTGGATTTATCCCCCGCCTCCGGGCTGGGCACCTCTACCTCGGACACGTCGGCAGCCGCTTCGTTGTAGGGATAGGGGAAGTATTTGTCAAACTCGAACTGCAAGGCATCTTTCACGTCTGATATGGGCATCTTGGGATATTCGACCAAACGCAAAATTATGTCCCTGGATGGAATACCAAGAACCACCGGACACTTAAACCCGCCAATCGTAGACTTCAGGCTTTCAAAAGCAGCTATCACAGCGTCCACTGCCGCCAGGGAATCCTTGACTACAGCACCGCGCGCGAGTGGAACAAGTTCCTGCCTAATCACCTTCAACGAGCCGCGCCCGCCGCTCAATTCAACGTAACGCACCGAGTCCCCATGAAGCGCAAGTCCGGCAAAGTTGTCTTTGCCTCCTTTACCCTTGGAGGTTCCTTTCTTTGAAAACATGGCAGACATACAGTCCCCCTTTGCGATAAAATCGCTTACATATCCACATTATAATACACTGTCTCTTTCTAAGAAAGAGAGCGTCTATATTTTTCACTTTCGAAATAACTCCCTTGAATACACAGGGCTTTCATCAAGTACCTCAACGGCGCCTCCTCCCGGAATCGTACTGAGCGTAACCACATAAACGCTTTCCTGCATCAAAGGAGCCAAGCCCTTCTTTTCCGCCACCGCACGAATCATATAACCTCCTGGAAAGCTGGGCGGAAAAATACGAGACACCGCAACAGGCTTTGCTATTTTTTCGGCTGCGTAATCCAAATCATAAATCCTTACTTCGCAACCGTTAAAATCAAACGAAGTAAATATACGCAATGAATCGAAATCTGTCAAATACTCCAGAGTGGCAGCTCTGGGCCTGATACCGCTTTTCACTTCCGCCGAAAGCCATTTGAGCGCCAGATTGGTCATTGACTCAAGAGCGTTTCTGGCTTGGAAGCGGCTCGAATACGCCTCCATAACCACAAAAGAATAGTCAGCGTGGCTTATTGCCACGCCTAAAAGAACCGTAAGAAAAAAAATCAGGCCCACGGTTGACACCAAAGCGTAGGCGCGCCGTTTTTTCCGCATCATGATTGTTACATATTTTTCAAAAACCATGAGCCTCTCACTACCACCACGTCGTGAAACTCGAAGTTCGCGCGCCAAGGCGCCTCGGAGGGCCAGTCTTTGGGCCTGGCGGTTCCGGCTGTGGGATTTTTTTCTCTTATTCCTCCAGTCGTCAGGATCCACGCCTCAAGAAGTTTTTTCGACGGCGTCCACTCGAACCACATTTCGAGCACCCCCTCCAGCCGTTCCTCAACGTTTGTCCACGCGTTTCTCAGTTCGTCGGAATACATGACGTCATGTTGGGCGTAAAACCGCTCCGCCCTTATGCAGTGCATTTCGTCGTACGGGTTGAGCGTCGCCGAAAGGCCGGAACCGTCCGCCATACGAACGGTGAGTTCACCCGCCGAATACGTGGCATAAACCGGCAGGCGCATAAGAGGAAACGTTACCCAGGATCGCAGATCGTTCCTGGCCGTGGTGGGCAGCCTGCTCGTTATCCCGCTCAATTCTTCGCTCGGGACAAGCCTGATTCTGGCCGACTCGCCTTCGTTCAGGGTAACAGGAGCGTCATCCGCCATACTTGCCCTCAGCGCCGAAGGCATGGCATAGAGAATCGCCGCTCCGCGCCCTCGAAAAACGCCTCCGTCGTCCGGCGCAAGTTTTGAAAGCGAAGGGAATCCGTCCCATATCTGGAGCGGCCCACGGCCATCCGTCCATCGCGCGGGCGGCGGAGAATTCATGTCGTTCCCAAAAGATCGCCTGAAAACGTCCCCGGCCCGCTCGTACGTGATTCCGAAACCCGCGTGCAAAGCGCGGGGCTCGATTATAGACAGCGCGTTCTGCCCTCTTTCCCAAGCCAAAGTACGGCTCGACATGCGCTCCATAATGAGAGCGGTCTGCCTCACAACCTCTGTCGTAACCAAAACAACGGCGGCGCTCAATATAGCGGCCGTCAAAAGTTCAATCAGCGTAAACCCACGGCGTTTCATATCTACTAAAATATCCGGCTTACCGTAAACGGGAGGACGGAAAAACGGCCATGCACGCGCAACGTCACCCGGATGGCCCCGTTCTCCAGGTTTTCCGTATCCCATTCGAAGCGGGTTTTTCCGTATTTATCCTCCCTGGGAGCGGCGTCTATATCGTGCCCGTACACCGGAAACGTAAGCCTGCTGAACCACCATTCCGCGGATGATATCATGCGGGCGTTCTCGTGAAATTTAAGTTCCGCCGCCAGCACGCCGCCCAAAGCGCCGAGGGCGGGCGGCACGACAATCCCCAGCACGCACAGCGCCACCAGTACCTCAATCAAAGTGCTTCCCGGAAATTTTTTTGTGATTTTCATATTTTTATGTTCAAGCGGCGGAGCCTGCAGCGCGGGAGGGTTTCCAGAACCTTCCAGTCTCCGCGGTCCAAAATACGCCCGTCCAGCAGCACGACGCGCCCCCGATCCGAAGCGCCGCGTATCAAACGCCCCACGGCCTGCCTCAAAAACATCTTGGCGTTTGGCAGCGTAGTTTTTACGAAAGCCTTTTGCCCTTCCAGAGCGTTTCGGGCCTGAATCAACGGGTCGTTAGGGTGGGGAAACGGAATGCGGTCTATTATGACCTGTGTCAAACCGTCTCCCGGGACGTCCACTCCTTCCCTGAACGAGACGCAGCCCAGAAGCGCCGACGTCTCCGTTTCGCGGAAGCGCCTGAGCAACTCCCTCTGCGGCATATCTCCCTGCGCGAGCACCTCGTAGGCGCGTTCCCGACCGCGCATATGACCGGCAACCGAGCGTAAAAGACGGGTGGAGGAAAGCAGCACCAGAGAGCGTCCCCCGTTATCGTCACAAAGTTTGCTCACTATGCGCCCAACCCTCTCGTCGTAACCCTGAGCCGCTACCGGCACGCCGACGTCGGCCACGAGAATTTCCATCTGATTTTCGAAGTCGAACGGCGACTCCACCACGAGTTTTTCCTCGGGGCGTACTCCGGTTTCGCGGCTCCAGAAAGAAAAATCCCCGTCCAGGGCCAAGGTTGCGGAAACCATGACGTTCTTATCGGGAGCTTCAGACGAAAGGGCGTTCCGTATTATCTCCGAACAAACAACCGGCGCGCTCATCAGGGTTCCCGCCCCTTTCGCGCCGCTTCCCCGCCAATACCCCCAATTTGGGAAACTGCCGACTTTCAGGCACCACAGCGCGGAACGCCTGAATTCGTTCAGGTCGTCAATCCAATTGACTACGGAAGCGGCCTCGCCAAGGTCGGAATCGTGCTCGAAGCCTCCCGACATGAAACGATCCTCCAGCGCGCGCACAGGAGAAAGCAGTTTGTCGAACGCTCCCGCAAGCTCCTCGCCCTTGTGCAGCAGCTCCTCGTCACAGGCCGTTATTCCCTCGCCCTGACGGTACCGAAGTTCCGCCAGGGCGAACAGGGCATCGAGGTATTCACGGGATTCGGCGGCGCGTTCCCTGAAAAGCGTCACATTGACGTCGTGCCTGGAAAATAGCGGTTCAAAGCCGGATAACGCGCGGGGGCGCAGAAGCGCTCTTCCATGCTCGGAGCCGGCCTCTACCGTGGCGGCCGAGCGCGCCGCGTCGGGAATACGATGGGCCTCGTCGCACACCAGCCAGTCATATCGCACGGGAAACGAGCCTTTGCCGCTCAATATATGCGAGAAAAAAAGATGGTAATTGGCTACAACAACCTGCCAATCCTGAGCGTTTCTAAAGGACTGTATCACGAAACACCGGGAGCGGAACGGACAGCCAGCGCCTATGCAGTTGCCGGCGCTGGCCGCGGCTTGCAAAAACAGGGGGTGTCCGGATGGCAGGGACAGCTCCGAAAAATCGCCGGACTCCGTTTCCCCAAGCCAGCGGGAGAGGTCGAGAGGGGTCTCGTCGGAGGAATGAAAAAACATGTTGGAAAGCGCCGCCGCCCTGCGGAGGCACGCATAGTTGCCCCGCCCCTTCAAAAGCCCGTATGAAAAACTTTTGCCTGCTTTGCCTAAAATGCTCCTCAGTTTGGGCAGGTCTTTGTCTATAAGCTGTTCCTGCAGGGCTATACTGGCCGTCAGGAACAGAATGTTACGATCTTCCGCCTCCATAATGGCTGGAATGAGGACGGCAAACGTCTTGCCGACGCCGGGAGGCGCTTCCGCCGCCATTGTGGACTTGACAGGGTCGAGAAGAAACCTGTGAACGGCGGCGGCGAATGTAAGCTGCTGCGGCCTGTATTCGTACTTGTCGAGACGCCGGGCTAAATATCCTGATGGAGTGAAAAAATCTTCAAGCAAGGCTTTGCCCTGACTCACCAACGACTCACCGCCGTTCAACCGGATTAGTATATTTTAAATTCGTTTATGCAGTCCTGCAAATCCTGCGCCATGCGAGCCAACGCTTCGCTGGCGCCGGCGATTTCGTTGATGGAAGCGCTCTGTTCCTGAGTTGTCGCCGATACCGTCTGGGTATGACTTGCCGCTTTCTCACTAAGTTTGGTAATTTCATTTACGGAAAATATGACGTTTTGCGAGCTGCCGGATATTTCCTGCATCGTGCCGGATATCTGGCTTACCTGCCCGGAAACCTGCGTTACCAGCCCGACAATTTCATGGAAGGCCTGGCCGGCCGTATTGACCATTTCCGCGCCGATTCCGACTTCGTGCATACCGTTGTTCATTGCTACCACCGCTTTTGAAGTATCCTGCTGGATTTCATTGATGAGGCCGGAAATTTGTTTGGCGGCGGTCTCCGATTGCTCGGCAAGTTTGCGCACTTCTTCGGCGACCACGGCAAAACCGCGGCCCCCCTCACCGGCGCGGGCCGCTTCAATGGCCGCGTTCAGGGCAAGCAAATTGGTCTGGCCGGCAATTCCCGCTATAACGCCGACAATTTGGTCTATTTCTTTTGAGCGCTCGCCCAAAGTTGTAACTACCTGCGCCGATATATTAACGGTCTGTTCAATATTTGCCATCTGGCCGATGGCTTTTTCGACCGTGCTGCTGCCGCTTTTAGCTGTTTGGGCCGCCCTGTTCGACTGCTCGGACACCGAATTTACGTCCGCTGTCGTTTGCCTTAGCCCGGAAATCATTTGCTCCACTATCTTGGAAGTGCCTATTACTGTATCTAGCTGCTGTTTAGCGCTCATGGCCACGTCGCTGACTGCTTGAGCCGCGTTTTCCGACGCGTGTACGGAATCATTGATGTTATTGGTCATTTCTTGGGCTGTGGCGTGTACTTGCGCGATAACTTGCGTTACATTCTGTATAACTTGCAGCGTTTGAGTTTTCATATCGTGAAAGGACTCGACCAATGCCCCTATTTCGTTTTTCGGCACGTTCTGCAGCAATTTGCTTGTTTCAACGGTCAGATCTCCGTGAGCCATTTTGTCCGACAGGGCGGCCAGCTCCTGGATGGGGCCGACAACGCTGAGCGTCGTGCGCAGAATAATCGCCCCCAAAATAAGGATTGCCAAAACGGTTACTATTAAAGAAACTTTGCCGATTACGTTTACGTCTTCATAAATTTCCTGATAGGGAGTGCCGATAACTAAAGCCCAGCCGGTTTTGCCAACGGGAGAAGACGTGTAGTATTTTTCCTCTCCATTAAAAGTAAAAGACGTTGTACTGGTTTTGCCGCTCAAAAATTCCGTGCCGGCGGAAGCAAAAGCCCCGTTTTGAATCTTGAAAATGTTGTCCTCCAAGGTCATAGAGGGATGATAGAGATGGTTCCCCGCGCTGTCAAGGAGAAAGCCGTAGCCGGTTTTCCCGGCTTGGATCGCTTTCGCTATTTCGGAGTACGGCGCCAAATCCAGGTCAATAATGACCACGCCTTGAATCTGTCCGTCAGGCCCGATAATTCTTCTGCAGATGCTTGCCACCAGTTGTTTGGATATGGCGTCCTGGTAAACCTCCGTGTAATAAACTCCATCGGCTGCCTTCCCCTTAACGTACCAGTCGCGCGTCCTCGGGTCGTAGTCGGCGGGAGGGATCCAGCCGTCAAGGCTGTAAAATTCTTTGGTTTCAAAACCTACGCACACATTAATTATGCCATCTTTATTGCGTATATCCAACAATTCGATTATTTCTTCCCGGCTCCAATCCTGCGTGGCGCGCGCGCCATAATTAGCCGCCAGCTCTTCGGCCGCCAATTCTTTCCTCACAAGAATCGTCTGCATTTTCTCGGCGTAATAGGCCGTAACATAAGCCGACGCGTTGTCAATATGAATATTGATAGCCTTCTTGGCAGCACTGTAACTGTAAAAACTCAGACATATAAGAACAACAACGGTAGGCACAAGCAACGCAAGGAACTTTTTTTTCTTCAAACCCATGTTGTTTCCCACCTCGCTTTAATTAGTTTGTATAAGGGTACCAAAGTCATCGTTCGTGTAGTTTATCACCTTCAAGTTTTTTTGGCATTATTGACTTTAAGCTGGCCTTGTAAAGAGTATTTAACAATTGTCTTTTACTGACCTTATCTTTTAAACCGCTTTATGAAAAATGCCCGCAGGCGCGCCAAAGATTCGGCGGCGTCCTCCGGGAAATCCGGCAGGCTTTCAAGGCAGCGCAACGAGAACTCTTTTACATCCTCCTCCCGGACATGGACGGCAACAGGGCATTTTGGACATGCGTCTCTCCGAGGCGCGCTTTTTAATGGAAGGCGCCCCACCACAACCTTGACCTTCACGACCTCCAGCCCCCACCGTTCCGCCATTGTTCGAGCAATATTACCTCCCATCATCGCCACCCGGTTTCCTACGAGCGGGTTTTCCACAACAACGAGAAGCTCTCCGTTCACGATATCGAGCGGAACCGACTGCCTGCCCAAAACAGGGCCTGCAACGCTCTCCCAAGCTGAAGCCGCTTTTTCCAGCTTCTCTCTGGCGTCATATCCAGGCGGCATGGCTCGTCTCAACAAAGCCTCCAGCGGCTGAACCTTTCTCTCTCGGCCCCTATTTCCCATACGTAACTCCTTCATCGCCCCGCAAGCGGGAGAGTTTGATTGCAACCCACAAAAGCTGTACGTCCGCGGGTGTGACCCCCGATATGCGCAGCGCCTGGCCGAGCGAGCGAGGACGAAAGCGCGTGAGTTTTTGGCGGCTCTCCGCGCGCATAACTTTTACGGCGTCGTAATCGAACCGCTCCGGTATCAGGACGTTGTCCATGTTTCCCAGGCGGGAGGCAGTCCGCCTTTCCTTCTCTATATATCCCGCGTAGCGCAGCTCGGTTTCGACGTGAAACGCCTCGTCTCCGTCAAGTTTTTTGAACGGAGGCGACAGAGACTCTATAAGTTCGTAAGTGACGTTTCGTCTCCGCAGCATCGCGGCAAGCGTTATACTCTCGCCCAACGGCTCCGCCCCCGCAACGTTCAGGACGTGATTTACATCGTCTGACGGGGGGAGGCGGGAGTTTTTCAGACGTTCTATTTCCGAATCCGCCAGTTCCCATTTCCGCGTGAGTTTCTCCCAACGCGCGTCGTCGATCAGTCCCACCCGCCGGCCTATGGGGGACAGCCTCCTGCAGGCGTTGTCATACCTCATCAAAAGTCTGTGCTCACAGCGACTGGTGAACATGCGGTACGGCTCGTCGGTGCTTTTGGTCACGAGGTCATCAACAAGCACGCCTAAATAGCCGTCGCTCCGGCTCAAAACGATCTGTTCCCCTCCGGCTGCCGAGAGCGCCGCGTTGATTCCCGCCAGCAAACCCTGAGCCGCCGCCTCTTCGTAGCCCGACGTTCCATTGACCTGCCCGGCGCAGAAAAAACCCTTTATTATTTTGTTCTCAAGCATAGGTGAAAGTTGGTCAGGCGCTAGATACTCATATTCTATGCCATAGCCTGGCTTTATGATCTTAGCGTTTTTGCAGCCGGGGAGCGAATGAACCAGCGCGACCTGCACGTCGTAAGGCAGGCTCGTGGAAAAATTTTGAACGTAGACTTCCTTTGTGCCTCCGGAGCGTGCCAGAGGCTCGAATACAATGGGATGGACATCCCTGTCGGGGAACCTCAAAAATTTGTCTTCTATGGAAGGACAATAGCGCGGCCCCAGCGAGCCTATAACGCCGGTTACCAGCGGCGAACGGTGAATGTTAGCCGCCAGTATCGCGTGAGTTTCCGGCGTTGTGTGGGAAAAATAACATGCGTAATCCATACCGTAAACAAGTTTTTCGCCCCATATGTCGAAGGCCAGGGGCACGTTTTCCGAACATTGCTTTCGGGTTTCGGACAGGTCTATGGTATCCAGGTTCAGGCGCGGCGGGGTATCCGTCCTCATTCGCCCCATCCTGAGCCCAAGGGAGGATAAAGATTTAAAAAGCGCGTTTGCCGGGGTCTGCCCCATAGGGCCGGAGGGGAACGACACGTTCCCAACGTGAACTGCTCCCCCGCCGTAGACCCCCGAGCAAAGCACTACAGCACGAGTTTCATACGTCGAGCCATGACGGGTACGTACCCCTGACACCCGTGAGTCACCAAGAAGAAGCTCGACTGCTTCATCTTGATGAACATCGAGGTTTTTCTGCCGCTGGAGGACGCGGAGATAGTGAGCAGCGTACACGCCGGGGTTGCATTGAGCCCGAAGCGCCCTGACCGCCACTCCTTTAGACGTGTTCAGCCAGCGTATCATCAGGGTGGAGGAATCGGCCGCGCGGGCCTGCTCGCCTCCCAGAGCGCTGACTTCGCGCACCAGATGCCCCTTGGCGGGGCCGCCAATTGACGGGTTGCACGGCAAAAGCGCCGTGTTGTCTACGTTCAAATTCAGCAAAAGCGTACGCCGCCCCATCCGGGAAGCGGCCAGAGCGGCCTCGCACCCGGCGTGCCCGCCGCCGATGACGACTACTTCGTAATATTCACGAAACATGACATTTACCTCTCTTACCAATGTTATACTCTCAAAGGAAATTTTATTACTTTTTACCGCTCTGGGGGAGCATAGGCGATGAAGCCGAAAAGAAAATTGTTTGCGGCAGCCCTCGCCGTCGTTGTGGTCGTTTATGTGATTATTTACGCGGCAACTTACGCAGCGTTTCCTCAGCCGCTTTCGGCGGTCGAGAACTGGGCCGTTTCTCCGGCTCTTTACGACGCCAAGGGACGGCTTTTTCATGTGCGCCTGTCCGCCGACTCGGAGTGGTCGCTGCCAGTCACTCTTTCCGAGATGGGCAGGTGGCTGCCTATTGTAGCGACCGGCGTCGAAGACCGCCGTTTTTACTCGCACCCCGGAGTTGACTTTTTGGCGTTGTGCAGGGCAACGTGGCAGAACGCAGTTTCTCTGCGCGTCGTGTCCGGCGCGTCCACCATCACCAGCCAGGTGATACGGCTTTCCATATCCAACTCGGAACACAGGCGGCGAAACCTGCTCACCAAGACGAGGGAGTTTGCGTTGGCCTTGAAGCTGGAACGTGTCATGAGCAAGGACGATATCCTCGAAACGTACCTGAACCGCGCGCCGTTCGGCGGTAACATCAGGGGCGTTCAGGCGGCGGCCATGATCTACTTCGGCAAACCCGCCGCGAAACTTTCTCCCGGCGAGGCGTGTCTTTTGATAGGCATGTTGAAGAGCCCGTCTTACTATCGGCCGGACAGGCGCCCCGAAGCGGCGAGGCGGCGAAGGGATTTCATAATCCGCCTTCTCGGAAAGCGTTCGGTTTTTACCCGCGAAGAAGCCGAAAGCGCCCTTTTGGAGGAACTTCCCTCCCGCTGGCAGCCTCCGCCGATGCGCGCTTTCCACTTCGCCGAGGCCGTTTTCAGCGGCGAAAGCCCCGAAGGCATAGCCTCTTTCAGCGGGGAATCTCTCTTTGCAGGTTTCGCGGGGCGGTTCGACACCACCCTGGATCTGGAGATTCAGACGAAGCTGGAGGCGATTATGCGCGGAGCGGTAGCGCCTTTGCCCGACGCCGTGACCGCGGCGGCCGGAGTTGTGGATAACAAAAGCGGCGCGCTGGTGGCCTGGGTCGGTAACGCCCGCTTTCCCGGCGCGCCCGGCCCCGTGAAGGAGTACCGGAGCGCGTGGGTGGACTGCGGGCGCGCTCTTCGTTCTCCGGGATCGGCTTTGAAGCCTTTCGCGTATCTGGCCGCGTTCGACAAGGGGTTTCTGACGCCCGGTTCTTTGCTAGCGGACTCGCCTCTGGCCTTTTCCGGGCGCGCGCCCAGGAACTTCGACCTTACGTACAGAGGCGCGGTCAGCGCGAGGGTGGCCCTGTCCGACTCGCTGAACGCCCCTGCCGTACGCGTCCTGCGCATGACGGGCCCCGAGAGCGTGCTGGATACCCTGCGCGCTTTCGGTTTCGAGAGCCTGAACGAACACGCGTCATATTATGGAGACTCCCTCATATTGGGTGGGTGCGAGGTCTCGGTCATGCAGATGCTGACGGCCTACTCGGCCCTGGCCAACGGCGGGGTGTACCGGCGCGTCGCGCTTCTGAAAAAAGACCCCCGAAGAAACGAGGGAACGCGCCTGGCATCGGAGGCGGCGGCCTGGATGGTCAGCGACATATTGGACAGCAGAAGCCGTCTTTCGGCCTTTGCCCGCGAGACACTGGGCAACAGGGCCGCAGGCGGGGGCGGCGCGTGGCGCGTCGCTTTCAAGACCGGCACGTCGTACGGGCTGCGCGACGCCTGGACCGCCGCGTGGACGCCGGACCTGACGGTGGTTGTATGGGTGGGCGATCCCGCCGGAACAACCTGGCCCGGTCTTGTGGGAGCCCAGGTGGCGGCTCCTGTTGCGGTTGCCGTGCTGCGTGTTCTTTCCCCCATATCCCGTTGGTACGATCCTCCGGAGGGTATAGCCCTGCGTGAAGTGTGCTCCCTTTCCGGGCGTCCCCCATCCGCCGCGTGTCTTTCCACGAAACGCGACTGGCACATCGAAGGAGTGAGCAGGAGCGTGGTTTGCGACCTGCACGTCATAAGAGACGGAAAAAGCGCGCTTTTGTGGCCCGTAGAGCTGGCCATGAGAAACACTCCCATTTCGGAGATACGAAAACGCCCCTACGTCGGCATAACGTCGCCGATATCCGGAGCGACGTACTACCTGACGCCCCTGGGCGGGGAGCAAAAAATTCCGTTAAGGGCTGA